>DAPKRP010000357.1:0-9287 GCA_031800515.1 Polyangiaceae bacterium LLY-WYZ-14_1
GTTGGTCCGCACCCCGTGCACGGACAGCCGGCGCAGGGCGCGGCGCATCGTCCGGATCGCCTCCTCCCGGCTCGCTCCGTGGGTCACCAGCTTGGCCAGCATGGGGTCGTAGTGGACGGTGACCGTCGAGCCCGTTTCCACCCCGCCGTCGAACCGGAGACCGACCACGTCGTCCGGGACGTGCACGTCGACGAGGGGGCCCGGCTGGGGAAGGTAGCCCGCCGACGGATCCTCGGCGTAGAGCCGGGCCTCGAGGGCGGCGCCCTGGGGTCGGATCGCCTCCTGGCCGTAGCCAAGAGGCTCTCCCTCGGCGATGCGGAGCTGCTCCCGCACGAGGTCGATGCCGGTCACCAGCTCGGTCACCGGGTGCTCCACCTGGAGGCGCGTGTTGACCTCGAGGAAATAGAAGGCGCCGCTCTGGTCGAGGATGAGCTCGACGGTGCCGGCGCTCCGGTAGCCGATGGCCCGGGCCAGGCGAACCGCCGCCTCCCCCATCGCCTGGCGGGTCGCCTCCGGGAGTCCCGGGGACGGCGACTCCTCCAAGATCTTCTGGTGCCGCCGCTGGATGGAGCATTCCCGCTCGTGAAGGTGGACGACGTTGCCGTAGGCGTCCCCGAGGATCTGGATCTCTACGTGCCGGGGGCGTTCGAGGTAGCGCTCGACCAACAGGGTGCCGTCTCCGAACGCCGATTCCGCCACCCGGCGGGCGCTGTCGATCGCCTCGCGGAGCTCTTCGTCCCCTCGGACGACCTGCATGCCCTTCCCGCCGCCGCCGGCGCTCGCCTTGAGCAGCACGGGAAAGCCCAGAGCGCGGGCGCGCTCCGCGAGCGCCTCGGGGGCCTGGTCGGCGCCGTCGTCGCCGGGGATCACCGGGACCCCGGCCTCGGCGGCGATGCGCTTCGCCTCTCGCTTCTGGCCCATCGAGCGGATGGCCTCCGGCGTCGGGCCGACGAAGATCAGACCCGCCGCCTCGACCGCGGCGGCGAAGGCGGCGTTCTCGGCGAGGAACCCATAGCCCGGGTGGATGGCGTCGGCCCCTGTCTCGGCGGCGGCCCGCAGGATGGCGTCGACGTTCAGGTAGGAGTCGGCGGCGGGGGCCGGGCCGAGGCGGAACGCCTGGTCCGCATCCCGGACGAAGGGAGCGTCGGCGTCGGCGTCGCTGAACACGGCCACCGTGTCCATCCCGAGGGCGTGGGCGGTGCGCTGGATGCGGCGCGCGATCTCTCCCCGATTGGCGACGAGCAGCGTGCGGATGGATCGGCGGCCGTCAGGGGAGGCCGCGCCGGAATGGGAAGGCGTCGTCAATGGCGAAATACTCCCCAAGAGGTGGTGCCTTCCACCGGGCCGGCATGGCAGGCGGAGAGGGAGATCCCGACCACGTCCCGGGTATCTCGGGGATCGATCACACCGTCGTCCCAGAGCCGAGCGGTGGCGAACCAGGCGGTGGATTCCTGGTCGACCTGATGCTCGATCATCCCCTTCATGACCGCGAGCTTTTCCTCGTCGACCTCCTGCCCTCGGTTGGCCGCCGACTGGCGCTGGATGATGTCGAGGACGCCGGCGAGCTGCTTGCCGCCCATGACGGCGATCCGGTGATTCGGCCAGGTGAAGAGGAAGCGGGGCGCGTAGGACCGGCCGCTCATCCCGTAGTTCCCGGCGCCATAGCTCGCCCCGGTCATCACCGTGATCGCCGGCACGGTGCTGTTCGAGACGGCGTTGATGAGCTTCGCGCCGGCCTTGATGATGCCCTCTTGTTCGACTTGCTTCCCCACCATGAATCCCGTGATGTTCTGAAGGAACAGAAGCGGCACGTCGGATTGATTGCAGAGCTGGATGAACTGGGCGCCTTTGTTGGAAGAATCGGGAAACAGGATCCCGTCGTTCGCCAGGACCCCGACGGGATAGCCGTGGACGTGGGCCCAGCCGCAGACCAGGGTCGTCCCGTACAGCGGTTTGAACTCGCTGAAGCGGGAACCGTCGACCGTCCGGGCGATGATCTCCCGGGCGTCCATCGGCTGCCGGACGTCCGGGGAGACCAGACCGAGGAGCTCGTCCGGGTCGTGGGCGGGGGCTTCCGGGGGGAGCGCCGGGCCGGGCCCCTGCTTTCTCCAGCCGAGGTGGGCGACGATCTCCCGCCCGAGGCGGATCGCATCGAGCTCGTCCTGGGCCAGGTAGTCGCTGACCCCGGAGACCCGGCTGTGCATCTCGGCGCCGCCGAGCTCTTCGTGCCCGGACTCCTCACCGGTGGCCATCTTCACGAGGGGCGGGCCCGCCAGGTAGACCTGGGCCTGCTCCTTCACCATCACGACGTAGTCGCTCATCCCGGGGGCGTAGGCACCGCCGGCGGTGGAGCTGCCGAAGACCAGGCTGATGGTCGGGATCCGGAGCTTCGACCGGCGGGTCAGGTCCCGGAACCCCTGGCCGCCGGGGACGAAGATCTTCGACTGCTGGGGCAGGTCGGCGCCGGCGCTTTCGATGAGGGTGATCGACGGCAGGCGGTTGACCTCGCCGACCTCGGCGAGGCGCAGGTTCTTCCGCATGCTCATCTCGGTGACGGCGCCGCCCTTCACCGTCGCCTCGCTGGCGTTGATCAGGCACTCGACCCCGCTGACCACGCCGATGCCCCCCACGGTGGCGGTCCCCGGGGTCTCCCCGCTCATCCCCAGGCCCGCCAGCGGGCAGAGCTCTAGGAAGTAGCTTCCCCGGTCGAGGAGCCGCTCGATGCGCTCCCGGGGCAGCAGCTTCCCCCGGTCGACGTGGCGGTCCCGGTACTTCTGGCCGCCACCTTCCCGGGCCTTGGCGAGATTTTCCTCCAGGGTGGCGACGGCGGCGAGGTTGGCCTCGCGCCGCGACTGGAAGGTCTCGGAGCGGGGGTCGACCCGGGAGGGCAGGACGGGGTATCGCGCCCGGTCCGCCTGGGCGGAGACGGGGCGGGCTCCGGCTCCGGTTCCATCGCGACCGACCATGGCGGGCGAGCCTGGTGGGCCCTGGAGGACCCGTCAACGAAAAACTGAATGGCGATTCAGTCCACCGCGCACCAGCGCCCGGTGCAGACTTCCCCGAGGCACCGACCGGAAGCGCAGGCCTCGTCGAGCTCGCAGGGGCTGCCCGCCTCCCTCGGCCGGAGACACGCCCCTTCGACGCAGCGAAGGCCCTCCCGGCAGCTGTCGAACAGCTCGAGGCAGGGGGCGCCTTCATCGCCCCCCTCGGGGGGCGCGAGCTCCCGGCAGATCCCGGCCTCCTCGTTGCAGACGAGCCCCTCCCGGGGGTCGCAGATCCGACCCGACTCCGGGGCGCAGAAGTCCCCCGCGGAGCGGGCGACTTCGATCCGAGTGCAGGTCGATTCCCCCCCGTCGCCGAGACAGCTCGTCCCGTCCTCACAGACGTCGAAGAAGCGGCAGGGCTGGCCCTCCGGAAGGGGCGGCGTGCAGGTCCCCTGGGCGTCGAAGAGGTTCATGCGTCGACACCACCGTTCCGGTCCGCAGACCCGGGTTTCCCCGTCGACGTCATCGCCGCAGGGGTCGCCGGCTCCGGTCAGCACGAGGGGACGCCGGATGCAGCGTCGCTCGGAGGCGGGAGCCTCCGGCGTCGATTCGCAGCGGGCCACGGTCTCCGCCAGCGGCCGGCACTCCCGGTTCCGCTCGCACCGCGCTCCGGGCTCCCGCAGCGGCCGGCAGATGCCGCCACAGGCATCGTCGTCGATGCGCTCGCAGAAGGCCGAGCCCATGCAGACCTCGTCCCGGTGGCAGGCCTCGCCTTCGGGGACCGTGCCGACGAGGGCGCGCTGGCAGAAGGGGTCGTACCCGACAGGTCGCGCGGGTGAGGGCGGAGCGGAGGTCGCTGGGGCTTCCGGCCCCGTCGTCACCACAGCCGCTCGAAGCCGCGGCCAGCAGGAACGAGACGACGAGGCGGAGGACGGTGACGGCGGGCGGGGACGCCCGGAAGCGGTCGGGGGAGGACACGGCGCCGGCTGCTGCAATCCGGGGGCCAATCCCGGGGCCAATCCAACGGCCCATCCAACGGCCATCCCGGCGGGCGCGGCGGGGCCTGCGCCGCGGTGCTGCCGGGGAAGGCCGGAGGTAACGCTCTGGTTCCCCTGCGATCCAGGAGCTCGCCCTGGGATCTCCCAGCCGCCATAGGGAAAACGTGGCAACCTTATCGGGTGGCTTCCGGGTGGTCGCCGTCCGCCGTCCTGCGGCGCTGGGGAGCAGGAGTCGGACGACGCAGGCCTCGACGACCGGGCATCCCCGTCGGGCTGGCGGTGAGCCTCGTGGTGGGCATCGCCCTCTGGCCCGCTCCGCTTCGGGCCCAGGTCCGTCGCCCGGACCTCGCCCGCCCGACGGCCCCGGGGGACCTGGCCTTCCGGCTCTCCCTCGGGCTCGACAACGACAACTTGCTCCTAGGGCTCTGGCGGCTCATCGGCGACGACGGGGACGACACGGGCCGCACCCACGCGAGCGACCTGCGGTTTGCCGTCACCCGGGCCGACGGCATCACCTTCGGACTCCAGGTGGAATCGGCGTTGTACCTCACGGACAACGACCGCCCCCGTCGGGTCGCCGACGAAGACGGGAACTGGCTCTATCGGGATGACGACGGGGTCCAGGGGTTTCTCGTGCGGGACGTCTTCATCGCCTCCGACGGCCGGGTGGTACCCCAGTCCGAGCTCCAAAAGATCGGACCGCGGATCTACGTCGACGGGCGGGGGATGCTGACCCGACTGGATCGGCAGGCCTTCGTCTTCGACGGGGAGGAAGTGGACGACATCGACGTCAACACCGCCACCCGCGTCAAACAGCGGACGGACCTTCCCGTCGACTTCCGGGAGCTCACCTACCTGCGGGTCAGCGCCGACTCCCTGGCGCAGGACCGGGACGTCTATTGGCGCGTGCACTCCGGCGTGGTCGTCCGGAACGGCCAGAACGTGACCGGGGGAGCCACCGGCCAGCAGGTCGTCTGGCACCGACTCATCGACTGGCGCCAGTACCGCTACCGACCCGCCCAGGAACCCAATCGCTTCGGGATCCTCTTCGGCGGCGAGGTAGGCCTGGACGGTTTGCTCGGCACCCTGTCGCCTCGAGCGCGCGTCTACGGCCGGCTCGGGGGGGGAGCCGAGCTCTCCTCTCTGGTCCCGGCGAACCGCGCGACGGGGACGGTGCAAATGGTCCTCGAAGGCGGTCCTCGTTCGGCACCCTGGGGAGAGCTCCGACTCACCCAGGACCTCGATTTCTATCTCGCCTCCCTCGAGCTCTTGACCACGTCCCGCATTCAGGGCGCCGTCCACTTCGGCCCCGGAAGCTTCTATCTCCGCCTGAACCTCTACGTCGGCGGCCTGGTGAACGACTTATTCGTCTACAACCGGAACCGCCCCACCACGGAGGCCGGACTCGAAGTGCGTTTCTGAGAGGGTCGGTCGACATGACCGACCCTCTGAGCGGGTCGCGTCAGCGCTCCGCGGCCCAGGTATCCCGGGCCATCGCCGTGACCCGAGCGATCTCTGCCGCCGGCACCGAGGCGAGGTCGCCCCGTTCGAGGGGGTCGTAGTGGAAGAGGTAGAGCCGGGAGGCGAACTCGGCGATGGGCAGGGAGCCCTCCCCGAAGCGCTCGCCGCTTCCCTCGGTGGCCACCATCACGTCCCGGCCCCAATCCTGGCCGCTGTCGTTGTTCGGGTTGAAGAAGTAGACCCGCATCTCGTCGTGTTGGTCCAAGGCGACCCGCAGGATGGTGATCGCGTGCCAGCCGACGAAGCGCCCGGCGCTGTCCGTCACCGCCACCCCCGCCGGCTGGGGATGGATGACGGGCATGTTTCCATTATGGAGCGGGTGGTAGATCGCGTAAAAAAGCCGGGTAAACCCTTCGTAGTCGTCGAGCTTGCCGGTGGCGACGTCGACCGCCAGAGCGAACCCCCGGCCGACCCACCAGCCGTGGAATTCGGGATTGACCCACTCGTGGGGATCCCCGCCCCGGATAGCGCACTTCCGGCCCATCTCGAGATAGACACGGTCCAGGTGGGGAACCAGCACGACGGAGACCGGGTCGACGTCGATGGGCGGCGCTTCGGCCAGGCCGGCCCCGGCCTCCCGAGAGGAGATGCGCTCTCCCTCGAAGTGCATGATCACCTCTCCGTCCCGGGCGGCCCAGGTCAGCATCTGGAGCAGATAGTCCGGGTCATTCAAAGACCACATGGACAGGGCCCGGGCGGACTGGCAGGTCGGGTTGTTCCCCTGCCCGATGCCCAGCGGCTGCCCGAGCACGCTCAACACCCCGGCGAGAAGCACCACCCGGGGTGGCAGCCCGTCACCGAACGCCCGGGTCAGCGCCTGCTCGGTCTCCGGAGCCATCCGAAGCCCGATCTGTCGCCAGAGAGAGGGAGCGACCGGCGGCGTGTAGAGGAGGCCGCGCTCGAGAAGCATGGTCAGGCCGTAGATCGCCTGGGCGGTCTCGGGCTGGATCGCCTCGTCGATGAGCCGGTGGACCAGGAGCTGGTAGCAGAGGAGTCCGTCCCGGCCGGTGCTCGAAAGGCCGAGGGCCGGGCCGATGAGGGTCGGCTCCCGCTCGAGAACGAAGCGCAGATAGACGGCGTGGTAGGGCGAGACCAGCCCCGTGTCGTGCATGGCCCGGGCCATCCCGCTGGCTTCCAGTCGCAGAGCGTGTAGGTCCATGGCGGCCAGCCGGTCCCGGTAGACGTCGAGGCCCGGGTCTTCCTGGCAGCCCCGGGTCGGTCCGTAGAGGGCCGCGACCAATCTGGCCGCTCCGGCGTTCGCCCCGACGACCTCCGCGCCGCCGCCGCCGTACATCTGTGCGGCCATCTGGGTGACCATCTGCTTCACGTGGTCGACGCTGATCGGGCGCTGACTCAGGATGCGCCACATCTCGTCGACCAGGTGATCGAAGATGTTCTCGTAGCCGATGTGGCTCGCGAGGTAGCGATAGAAGTCTCGGCGCGCCTCCCCGAGGGGCCCGCTACGGACCCGGTCCGCCTCCGTCCCGGACGCCCCGGCGAGCTCGTTCACGTTCAGGGCGAGCACCTGGGACAGGAACTTGTGCGCCTGCTCCGCGGAGACGGACGGGTGGAGGAAGTCGCCCCGGGCGACCGCCAGGAGGCGCAGCTCGCTCAGCCCCTCGAGCACGGCGGAATGGACGTCACCCTCCCTCAACGTGGTCGACGCCAGCGTGGGTAGCAGCACGTCCGGCCGATCCCAGTCCGTGCCGACGAAGACGCCCGCCCGGTCGAGGGCGCCCGCTCGGGGATAGAGTCGGTCGACGCCGCCGGGGAGAAGGAGGAGGCGTCGGGCGAGGTCCACCGCCTCGCCCCGGCGGGTCGACTTGGCGAAGCCGCTGGTCTCTGCCAACCGACCGATGGCGGCGTCGAGCTGCTGCCCGAGCCGTTCGGCTTTTGCCGCCGGTCCCTCAACGTCGCTGGAGGATGTCATCCACGCTCCTGGGCGGGTATCGGGGGTGTCGTCGGGACGCGTCCCGTTCAGACGTAAAAGTCGAGGTCTTCCTGCTGGAGCAGAAGCTCCTTCATCCGTTCCGGATCATCCCCGAAGAAGTACACGGTGCCCCAATGATTGCCGAAGGCGACACGCTTCGAAACCTTTTGCTCCATGGGCAAGGCGAGGTCGTGATATTCGTAGTACGGATCGTTTTCCGTCGCCTCGGGCACCCGTAGCTCGGAGACGACCCGGCGGCGGGGATAGACCAAGAAGCAGCCGGCGTGGCCCTTGGCATCGTCGATCTCCTTCGGGAAGAACTCTTCGATCTCTTCGTCCGTCGCGTTCGGATCGCTGCAGAGGACGTGGCCCTGGTAGGCGCTGAAGCCATAGGCGCGTTCGATGAGCTCGAAGGCGTTGCCCCCGGGGACCCGGTAGGCGACTTCCCCGAAGTACATCTGGCCGTCGCTGGTCACGAAATACTCGGGATGGATCAGCCCGTTGTCGATCTCGAAGGCATCGATCAATTTCTCGATTTCCTTGCGGATCTGCGGCCGGTATTTTTCGAGGGCCGGGGACGCGGGGATGAACACGGAATAACCGAGATGGACGTACTCGGAGATGTTCAGAAAACGGATCTTCCCGTTGTGGATGAAGACCTCGCAGGCGAACTCCCATCCGCTCAGGTGACTTTCCAGGAGCCCTGGGAACTCGTCGTCGCCGATCTGTTCCACGTCGGCGGCGGTCCGAATCATGCGATGGCCGAGGCAACCGGCCTTGTCGAAGGCCTTGAAGTGGATCGGGTCGTTCGGGTCCCCGTCGAGCTTCAGGAGCGCTTCGTTCACCCGCTTCAGGAAGTGGAGGACGTCCCCCCGGCTGTGAGCTTCTTCGAAGATGCCGACGCGGATCCCCGCCAGCTGGGCCCGGCGCTTCATCATCGACTTGTCCCGAAAGAGCATGTTCCGGCCGAAGAGCCGCGGCTTGTCCCGTAGGACGGAGTTGATGAGACCGGCCCATTCCACGGTTTCCTCGTAGAGGGGCACGGCCACGGTGACGCCTTCTTCCTGGAGCCGCCGCGTGATCTCGTGGGAGCTTTCGTTGATCTTGCCGAAGTCCCAGGAGATGAAGGGGATGTCGTTCTTCTCTGCGTACTCCCGGGCCCAGCGGGGGGCGACGACGACGTAACGCCGGTCGAACCGGTCGATCGCCTCGATGGCGCGCAGGCTCCAGCCGAGCAGCGCGATCTTGCTCTTGTTCGGGTCTTTGTCGGCCATTCTGGCCTCCTTTCGGTCGTGCTGCCTCCCCGTCCCTCAACCCTCCCGCGGGGCGGGTCGTCCCGCGTCATCGAGGAGCACACGGGCGGCGAGGGCGCCGCTGATCAGGCTTGGGGGCATGCCCGGCCCAGGCACGGTGAGCTGTCCGGCGTAGTAGAGCCCGTCGACCTTGCGGCTTCGGAGCGGCGGCTTCAGCGGACCGGTTTGTGCGAGCGTGTTGGCCATACCATAGGCGTTGCCGAGATGCGCGCCGTAATCCGATTCGAAGTCGCGCATGGCGTAGGTTCGCCGCACCCGAATGCGGGACCCGAGGCCTTCGAGCCCCGGGGTAGCCTCTAGACGCGAAAGCACCTTTCGCCAGCAGCGCTCCCGTTCCGTCTCCGAGTCGGGCAGCCCCGGCGCCAGGGGCACCAACACGAAGAGGTTGCTGCATCCCTCTGGCGCCACCGACGGGTCCGTCACCGACGGGGCGCACAGGTAGAACAGTGGCGCGGTGGGCCACCGGGGGTCGCCGTAGACCTCGTCCATGTGGCGGTCGAGGTCTTCGTCGAAGAACAACGTATGGTGCGGGAGGTCCCCG
>DAPKRP010000358.1:0-2223 GCA_031800515.1 Polyangiaceae bacterium LLY-WYZ-14_1
CCGCAGGGACCAGGGCGCCACGGCGGTCTGCCCATAGGCGTTTCGGGCGACGTCGAGGTACAGGCGCTCTCCGCGTCGGTCCTTGCGATGGGCGGTGGTGAGCGCGTCCGGGTGCCGCTCGGCGAGGAGCTCGGCGGCGTCCTGGGCGAGGCCCCGCACCGCGTCGAAGGTGGCCTCCCCGTCGAGGGCGGCGACGACGTGGACGCCCTTCGACCCGGTGAGCTTCACGTAGGGGCGCAGGCCGAGCGCGACGAAGAGCTCCCGCGTCCGGAGCGCGGCGGTCCGAACCGCGGCGAAGGGTCCCCCTTCCGGGGGATCGAGGTCGACGATGATCCGGTCCGGCTGGTCGAGGGATTCGATCCGAGATCCCCAGGGGTGGAAGCTGATCGTTCCCTGGTTCGCCAGGTAGACCAGCGTCGCGACGTCCTCGCAGCGGACGAGCTTCTGTCGACGCGCCTCCCCCCGGAGCGCTACCTCGACCCGGGGGATGAAGTCGGGGAAGTGCTGCCCCGCCTGCTTCTGGTAGAAGCCGTCTTCGGCGATCCCGTCGGGAAACCGTTCGAGCACCACCGGTCGCCCCTCCAGGTGGGGCAGCATCAAGTTGGCGATCCGCTCGTAGTAGTCGATGACGTCGATCTTACGGAGGTCCGCCTCCGGAAATAGCCGCTTGTCTTCCTTCGACGTTTCGACCGTGATCTCGCCGTAGCGCCTCGTAGCCATCGCGCCCCCGGGGGATAGGCGCGGGGGCCACGGCGTCCACCGTGCCGGCGTCCGGCGAGGGCGTCCCCCGGAAGGCCGTTCAGGGGAGGCAGACGAGCGTGTCGCGGTCGAGGCAGGTGCCCGGCACCGTCGTAGTGTCGAAGTCGGTTCGCTCGCAGAAGCCCCCGATCCCGCACTCCTGGTCTCGGAAGCACTCCGCGCCGGCGGCGAGGACGGGACGGCAGACGTCCGTCGCCACCGGCTCCCGGCTGATCTCCGGGCACCGGTCCCAGTCATCCGCCTCGCAGTGGCAGGTCAGACCGGCTCCACAGCTATCCGTGTCGAAGGGATTGCAGGAGTCTCCGTCGGCTCCCGGGGTCGCCGAGCAGGTTCCCGTGGCGCGACGGCACCAGAAGCCCTCCCGGCAGCTCTCGACCTCGAAGACGTTGCAGGGGTCGCCCTCCCCCCCGACGGCGGCGCACCGGCCATCCTCCGCGCAGAAGAGCCCCTCCCGGCAGCCCGCGGTGAAGATCCCGCCGAGGCTGGTGCAGTCGGCGCCCACCATGCCCCGGGGCTGGCAGGTCCCGTCCCCCCCCTCGGGCCCGACCTGACACCAGAGGCCCTCCTGGCACTCCCCCTCCAGGCAGCTCTCCCCCGCCGCTGGAAGCGGAACGCAGGTTCCCTCGGGAAAGGGATCGAAGGAACAGCGCAGGCCAGCGGCGCAGGGCAATCCGGAAAAGCACGCCTCCCCGGCGTTCGGCGGCGTCCGGCAGACGGGGGAACCGCCGAAGGACTCGGGAGCGCAGACCGCCCCCTCGGCACAGTTGTTCGGGATGGCGCAGGGGTCGCCGAGGGGCACGTCGACCCGGCAACGACCTTCGATGCAGAAGGTTGGCGGAGGGCAGAGGGTCTCCTCGTCGCAGAGCTCGTCGGCCCCCTGCACCGTGCGGCGACAGGTCCGGGATTCTCCGAGGCAGAGGCTACCCTCGGCGCAACGCCCACTGGGGCAGGGCTCGCCGAGCTCCGGCAGCGGCCGGCATCGGTCCGTCTCGAGGTCACAGTCGGCCTCGGGGCCGCAGCCCACCCCGCAGGGCTCCCCGAGCTCGGGCCAGGCGCGGCAGGTCCCGGGGCAGGTGCGGTCCGCGGCCGGACAGAACCCCTCGGCGCAGCCGTCGCTCGGGGCAAGGAAGCCGCCACGCTCGCTCCAGAAGCACTCGCCGTCGACGGGGACGAGCCCCCGGAAGACCCCGTCGCAGGGCGGGGGGTCGTAGCCGGCGACACAGCCGCCGGCCCGCACCGCCGCGACGCACGCGGCGGCCGCCTCCGGGTCGAAGGCGATCCGGCCCGCCGCAACGCCGCTCGCGCTGTTCTGGCAGGCCGCGGCCAGGTTGCTCACCAGGCGCGCCCGGGACGATTCCGGGTAGGTCGCCGGGCCGAAGCAGGCCTGGAGGTGGTCGTAGTAGCCGTCTGCCCGGGCAGCGCAGTAGCTCTCGACGGTCGGCGAGTCGTCGTCGTCGTCGTCGT
>DAPKRP010000359.1:0-3473 GCA_031800515.1 Polyangiaceae bacterium LLY-WYZ-14_1
TTTGCACGCGTCCTTGGACCGGGCTCCTGTTCACATGGACGTTGAAAACGTTCATAAAGATGCTGATTTTGAAACGCTCCTCGCCTGAAAGCGGATCCTCGACGCGTCAGGGACGGGGGGCCGGCCCCGGGCCGCAGCCAGGAACGGCCGGGGCTTCCGGTTGGCTCCCGGCGGCGGGGTCGATCATCGGGCGGAGGACGCCCCCGGCCTGGGCCTCGAAGCGGGTCGTCCGGGGGATGGGGGTCGTCGCGGCCTGGCGGGAGAGCTCGACGGCGAGGAGGCAGGGGCTGGCCTCGGCTGCCCGAGGGGGCGCCGGAGCGCCCGGTGCGGCAGCGGGGTCGGAGACGGGGCCTCCGCCGGCGTGGTGGGGCAGCCGGAGCTCGAGGGCCTGGAGACGGTCCCCGTCCGGGCTCACCCCGGGTCGGCCGCCGGCCAGGTCGAAGAGAACACGCCAGGTGGGCCAGCCCATCGTCTGCTCCGGCGCGCAGACCGGCCACCGGAGGGGACCATCGAGGAGCGGCCAACGTTCCGCGGGGGCTCCCTCCGGGCGTCGATGGCCCCGCCCCGCCGCGTCCCAGAGCATCAGACCGGCCGGGTCATCGTTCCCGGACCCCGCGCTCCAGGGGACGCCCAGAGCGGTCCCGGGGTCGAGGACGATGGCCTCGCCTCGTCGGATGCGGTCCGTCCCGGGGTCGTAGCTGGCGAGGTCGACCCGGACGCTCCCGGCCCAGCTCGCGACGGCGTGGACGAAGCCGAGCTGGACCACGGAGGCGTCCCCCCGGGGACCGAGCCCGACCGCCCGGGCGCGCAGAAGATCCTCCGGCCGGTCCACCGGGCGTCCCGCCCCACCGGAGCGGCGCCAGCGGAAGAGGGCGCCCCGTCCGTCGACGGTTCGCGCTTCGACGAGGGCCCCCCAGGGGCCGGCGGCCAGCGGCGTGAGGGTGGCGCTCGGCTCGGTCGGTCGAATGGGCCGCCCCAGGGCGGGGCGCTCCGTCGGAGACAGCCGCCATCGCGGACGCAGCCCTGCGGCGCCGCCGGAGGCGTCCGGGGGCGTGTCGGTGACCTCCACCGCCAGCCAGGCCGAGGGGCCGACCCGCTCCCCCCATCCGGGGCCCCCGGGGGAAGGCCGGGGCGGTCCCGCGGCGTCCGTCTCCCCGGAGGCGCTCCCGGCGTCAGCGTTCGGCGGCGGACCGGCTTGGGAGACGCACGCACCGAGCCAGTCCGCCCACCAGGGGCTCGGTGCGGGCTCGGCGTCGGCCCCGCCGGCGTGGACCCGGGGGTGGGGCGGGGGAGCCAGCGCGGCCGACCACGCTCCCGCGAGGAAGAGCCCGGGCCCGACCACGCCGTCCCGGGGAAGCATCAGGCACGCCCCAGCCCCGCAGCCATGAAAGGCGACCGGTGGCATCGGCGTTTGCGCAAGGTCGGCGTCGGCCAGGGGCACGTTCGTCCACTCGGCCCCGCCGTCCACCGTGCGCCAGACCTCGCCGAGGGTGCCGCCGACGGCCAGGGCGAGCTCCCGGGAGAACAGGAAGACGCTGCGCCACCCGTCGGGCAGCTCGCCGGGCCAGGGGGTCCACTCCCAGGCGTCCGCAGGAGCCTCGGCCCGGGGAGGGCGCGCCGCCTCCCGGACGAGCAGGCGCCGGAGGGGTGCGGCCTCCGCCTGGCGCCGACCACCGGGCACGACCCCCGACGGGGAAGACCGGACGACCGCCCAGACCTGCCCGTCCCGGGTGAGCCCCGCCGCCTCGACCCTCGACGACGCCGCCTCCCCCGGGGACGACGGCGGCCCGGGGAGAGCGATCTCCATGTCGACCAGCGCCTCGAGGTCCTGGACCGCCGGAACCGGTCCGGTCCCCCGGGAGCCCGATCGGCCGAGGTCGACGACGGCGCGTCCTACGAGCAGATGGTCGTCCCGGTCCCAGCCTTGGATCACGACCTCCCCGGCGTCGTCGACGAAGCGTCGGTCGTCCGAAGAGGGCAGGCGGAGGACGAAGGCGCCGGCCCCTTCCGCCAGGGGCTGGACGACCACGGCGGCGGCCTCGCCCCCGGGGCCGTCCCCCGTCGACGGGGTCGCGTAGGCGATGCGTTCTCCCCGGGGCCCGACCGTCGGCGCATGCGCCGAAGAGGCCGGGCGGGGAAGCGACACGACCGGGTTGAAGGCCTCGAGGTCGACCGACCGGTAAAAGGTGCCGCCGCAGGCTAGGCCGACCGCCCCCGGGCCCAGCGCGACCGGCGGCCCGCAGTCCTCGCCGGGGAGGAGGGGGCCGCGGCGGAGAAGCGTCGCGGTGACGGCGTCGACCACCTGGGTCGCCGGGCCCCGGCCCGACGGCGCCAGGAGCAGCCGACCGTCGCCGAGGGGCGCCGCCCGGCGAAGCGTCGTCTGCCCGACGGGGTGGACCCCCGGGCGCGGGGTGGCGCCCGGCGGGGTCGGATCCACGCCCCGCTCCGCGCGCAGGTCGTCGACCCCGCCCCCGTTCGAGGTCTCGCCCTCCCGGGAAAGGGCCAGGTCGAGCTCGGAGCGACCGGCCGTGTAGCCGGTACCCGCCTCCCCGACCCGCAGGGCCACCGGCGGCGGCTCCGGTTCCCCCGGGGCGCCGGGTGGGAAAGCGAGCCGCGCCACCGTCTCTCCCCGACGCCGGCCGAGGCCGAGGGCGGGGGCGGGGGTCGCGACCAGCGTCGGCGGCGTCCCGGGAGCGCGCCGTAGGCGGATCGACCCGTCGACCCCCCGGAGGAACAGCCGGCCGTCGACGCTCCCCTCGAGCTCGACGGCGCTGGTGAGGGTCGGGTCCCGGTGGGGCCGGAGCCCCTCCGCCGGGTCCACCCGGATCACCCCGTCCCAGGAGGGGAAGAGTAGGGTGCGATGCCCCCGCCCGGGCCGTGCGGGACCGAAGGGCGGGCCCAGCACCAGCGCTCGGGTGGCCGGCGGCAGGGGACCCAGCGCAGCCGGTGGCTCCCCGAGGCCGGGGAAGCGCAGGACGCTCCCCGCCGCGTCCACGGCGAGCAATCCATCCCCGGCCATCGCGGCGTGGCGGAGCGGCCGGGCGAGGGCATGCCGTGACCAGGGGGCCCGCCCGGTCAGCCGTCGCCAACGGCCTCCGCCCACCTCGAGGGTGCCTCCCACCGGGAACGGCGGCGCCTCCGGGGGCAGCACGTGCACGACGGCGGCCTCCCCGGCGGCCACCCGATGGCGCAGCACGTCTTCCGCGCCCTCTGGCGGCGCCGGGGTCCTCGCCGGAGGCGCCATCGCCGCCCCCCGGGGCTCGCCGGGACCACCGCAGCCCCCCACCAGCGGCAGCAACGCCGACAGGGCTCCCACGAGCGCGGACGGGCCGAGGAGCCCCCGCGCGCCGACGACGCACGGCATGCCTCGGGTGTAGCAGCCGACGCCCCGGCCGAGACGAGACGGCGCGCTCCCGGGGCGAGGCGCAGGCCCGGATAGACCTCGACATGGGGCCCGGGTCGAGTGAGGCTAC
>DAPKRP010000360.1:0-4738 GCA_031800515.1 Polyangiaceae bacterium LLY-WYZ-14_1
CCCGCCGCCGGGGAGACGTCTGGGTCCCGGTACGTCGTAGGCGCAGCGGAAGCCGAGGTCGACGGCGACGTCGTCCTCCGGGACGGGCTGGCGGGCGGTGACCCGGAGCGCCGTCGGGTCCGCGAGCCAGGAGCCTCCCCGAACCACCCGGAGACCGCCGCTCGAGGCACCCCGGGGGTCGACCGCCGGCCCGACGTGCCGTCGGTCCGGGTCGTAGCGGTCCGCCGTCCACTCCCGGGCGTTGCCGGCCAGGTCGAGGACGCCATGGGGCGAGGCGCCGTCGGGGAAGGCCCCCACCGGAGCGGCGTGGCGGTAGCCGTCCGCGTCGGGCTCCACCCGGGCACCGTGGTTGCCGCGTCGAGGGTCGTGGAAGCGGCCCCAGGGAAAGCGGGCTCGGACGGCGGCGCCGCGGGCGGCACGCTCCCATTCCCCTTCCGTCGGGAGTCGGCCCCCGACGAAGGCGCAGTAGCCCTGGGCCTCCCGAAAGCGCACGCCGCCGACGGGATGCTGGGGATGGGCGACCCGGGGATCGCCCCGGGGAAGCCGCGCCGGGGGGCAGCGACCGGCCCCGACGCATCGATCCCAGTCCGCGACGGTGACCTCGAAGCGGTCGATGCCGTAGGCGGAGACCCAGACCTCCCGCGCCGGGCCCTCGTCGGCGAAGCGTTCCCGGGGGCAGATCCGGCGGGCATCGTCCCCGGCGACGAAACGTCGGCAGAGCGCCTCGGCGTAGGCACGGTCTTCGTCGCTGGCGCCCAGGACCACCCGTGCCCCCGGCAACCATACGATCGAGGCCCGGCGGAGCGGCTCGGCGCGTCCCGGCGGCACCACCTCGGCGGGGGGCTGGCCGTGCCCCGCGGACGCCCGGAGAAGCGCGAGGACGAGGCCGACGACCGGGGCCCACCGGCGGGGCTCCGTGGAGGGAACGCGCATTCGCCAGCCGATGGTGTACCCGCTGCTATCATCCCGCGCTCGTGGCCGCAGGCGTGACCGAAGGGAAAGCACCCGCCGGTGCGGAGGAGCCGGAGGACGGGGCTCCTCGGTCCGGCACCTGCGCCATCGTCGGCCGTCCGAATGTCGGCAAGTCGACGCTGCTGAACGCCCTGGTCGGCCAAAAGCTCGCCATCGCGACGGAGCGGCCTGGGACCACCCGCACCCGGCTCCTCGGGGTGCACGTCGCCGACGACCCGCCCACCCAGATCGCGTTCATCGATACGCCGGGGCTCACCCGCCCCCGGGGCGCCCTCGGGCAGGTGCTCCGGGAGGAGGTGGACGCCAGCCTCGACGAGGCGGACGTGGTCCTCCTGGTGACGGACCCGCCGCGCCCCCGGGGGGGTCGGTCGACGACGGGCCGAGGGGGCATGGGTCGGCGGAGCGGCTCGGCGCCGGGAACCCACCCGGGAGACGCCGGGCTCATCGACCGCCTTCGGGACGTTCCCGCGCCCCTCGTCCTGGCGATCAACAAGGTGGACCTCGTCGGCGACAAGTCCCGGCTGCTGCCCTTGCTGACCGCCTACGCGGACGCCCTACCCTTCGCCGGGCTGGTGCCGATCTCCGCCGCCACGGGGGACCAGCTCCCGGCCCTGGTCGGCGAGATCCGGCGCCAGCTGCCGACGGGTCTCGCCTTCGACCCGGAGCTGCTGACGGATCGCCCGGAACGCTTCTTCGCGGCGGAGCTGGTCCGGGAGGCGGCGCTCCGTCACACCCGGGCCGAGGTGCCCTACGGCATCGCGGTGACCATCGACGGCTGGGAATCGGACGGGGCGCTGCTCCGCATCCGGGGGACGCTGGTGGTCGAAAAACCCTCCCACAAGGGCATCGTCATCGGGGCTGGGGGATCCCGCCTCAAGGCGATCGGCACCGAGGCCCGGCAGGGGATCGAAGCCCTGGTCGACCGGCGCGTCCACCTCGAACTCTGGGTGCGGGTGGACCCGGGCTGGACCGGAGACCCCCGCCGGGCCCGGGCCCTCACCCGGGGTGACGAGGGAGCCGCGGGGCCGTGAGGGGTCGGCGAAGCCCCCGGGAGGACGAACGGGTTCCCGTCGGCGCCCTGGTCTCCCGGCCCTTGGTCGCGATCGTCGGCCGCCCGAACGTCGGGAAGTCCACCCTGTTCAATCGGCTGGTGGGTCGGCGCCTCGCCATCGTCGAGGACGTGGCCGGTGTGACCCGAGACCGGCAGTACGCCGACGCCACCGCCCTCGGCCGGGAGTACGTGCTCGTCGATACCGGGGGGTTCGACCCGGAGTCGGACGACCCGATGACCACCAGCATCGCCGCCCAGGTCCGGCTCGCCGTCGAAGAATGCGACCTGGTGATCTGCGTCCTCGACGCCGCCGCCGAGCTGACCCCGCAGGACCAGGAGGCGGTGCGACTCCTCCGGGAATCGGAGCGACCGACCCTCTTCGTCACCAACAAGGCGGACTCGCCGAAGAAGGCCGCCCAGGGCTTCACCTATTACGAGCTCGGCGTCGACCGCCTGCTCCCGGTGAGCGCGCTCCACGGGCATGGGATCGGCGACCTCGAGGAGGCCCTGGCGGAGGCCCTCGACGAGGTGCTCGACGCCCGCCTGTCGGAGCCGGGCGTCGGCGGCGCGGACGGCGGCGACGGAGAGCCCGAGGACCTCGACCCGGACATCCCCCGGATCGCCGTCGTCGGAAAGCCGAACGCGGGCAAGTCGTCGCTGGTCAATCGGCTCCTCGGAGCGCCCCGGCAGATCGTCGATGATCGGCCGGGAACCACCACCGACAGCATCGATACCCTGGTGCACGTCGACGGCGAGCCCCTTCGCCTGATCGACACCGCCGGCATTCGCCGAAAGCGCAGCGTCGTCCGGGGCGTCGAGGCGTTGAGCGTGCTCCAGGCGATCCGGGCGATGGAGCGGAGCGACGTGGTCGTCCTGATGGTCGACGCCGAGCTCGGCGTCGTCGAGCAGGACGCGAAGATCGCCGGCCTGGCGGAGGACCGGGGCCGCGCCCTGGTCGTCGCCCTGAACAAGGCGGACCGCCTCGACGGGGAGGGGAAACGAGAAGCCAAGGCTCGCGCCCGAGAGGTGCTGGCCTTCGCCCCCTGGGCGCCGGTCCTGCTGGTGAGCGCCCGGTCCGGCCGGGGGGTCGGGAAGCTGGTCGCAGCGGCCCGGCGCGCGGTCGCCGAGCATCGGAAGCGCATCCCGACGGCCGAGGTGAACCGCTTCTTCGACGAGGTCCTCGAACACCATCCGCCGCCGACCATGCGGAAGAAACCGGTGCGGCTCTATTACGTCACCCAGGCGCAGGTCCGGCCGCCCACCTTCGTCGTCGTCGTCAACGAGCCGAACCTCGTGCACTTCAGCTATCAGCGGTACGTGGTGAACCAGATCCGGGACCGCTTCGGCTTCGAAGGGACGCCCGTCCGCGTCCGCTATCGGGCGCGACGCCGCCGGGAGTGACCCGCACCGTCCCCGGGGGCGGGTTTCGCCTCGCCGGTCTGCTATCGTGGGGTCATGGCCCACGCTGGACTCGGTCGACCCACCCCAGCCCTGCTCGTGATGGGCACCCTGCTCGGCTGTATGCCGGCGGCGCCCGAGGTGGTCGCTCCGACCGCCGGGGAGGTCGGCCGGGCGTCCGCTCACTTCGGCGAGCAGCCGCCCGGGGCCACCACCACCACGACGACGACCACGACGACGACGACCGTCGAGATCTTCCGGGAGGAGCTCGCGCCCTACGGCACCTGGTCCTGGTCCGAGCAGCTCGGCTGGGTCTGGACGCCGGACGACCCGGGCTACGCGCCCTACCGGGACGGTCACTGGGAATACGGTCCCGACGGTCCGGCCTGGGATTCCTACGTCGAGCCCTGGGGCGACGTCGTCACCCACCACGGTCGCTGGCTCTACGACGAGCAGACCCAGCCGGCGGAGGGGGGACGATGGCTCTGGGTCCCGGACGACGAATGGGCCCCGGCCTGGGTGGAATGGCGGGACGCCGGGAGTCACGTCGGCTGGGCTCCCCTGCCGCCGGCGGGTTTCCTGCGACCGCTGCCGGCGCCCTGCTGGGTCTTCGTCGAGACGCGGTTCACCTTCGTCTCTCGGCCGGTGCGCTACCGGGCCAACGCACCCGTCGTCGACGTCCGACTCCTCCCCCGGGCCCGGGCGATCGGGCGGCCTCGCTCGGGGCCGGGGGACATCGTGCGGGGACCGCCCCGGGCGTTGTTCGAACGCCGGGGCGTGCCCGTTCGGGAGGCGGTCGCCCGGCGGGGGGACCGCCGGCGCGGCGTCCCCCGGGCGGTGCGGGTCGCCGGTCGGTCCGCTGACGGGGCCGTCCCTCGGGCGCAAGCGCGGCGGGTTCGATCCGCCGGGCCGGAGGTGGTGGTGACGCGCTCCCGGCCCCGGCGGGCACCCCCTTCCGGCGTCGTGGTGATCGGTCGCGGCGCGGGAGGCCGAGTGATCGGAGGCTCCCCGGCGGAGGTGGCCCGGGCCCAGGAAGCCAGCCCCGGGGAGACCCGGGCGGCGATCCGGCGTGCCGAGCGAAGGCACCGGGACTTCCTGGACAACGGGCCCCCGGTGCGGCGGGTCTCCCGGGGAGCCGACCGCCGGGCTCGGGTGGCGGCCCCGACCTGGGCCCCCCGGCGCAGGGCACCTCGCCGAACCGACCTGCCGGATGCCGTCGAGCCGCCGATCCCCGTCCGGACGGCCTCCCCGGCCGCGGCGGGCGAGGCCCCTCGGGCAGCCCGAGGGCCGGAGCCAGCGCCGGTCCCGACCCGGTTC
>DAPKRP010000361.1:0-4442 GCA_031800515.1 Polyangiaceae bacterium LLY-WYZ-14_1
ACACTCCGGTTTCGTCGATCCGCGCCCGGGCTGATATGAATCCCCGGTGCCCTCGGACCGTCTCCGCCGCCCCGCCGGACCTCCGGCCCTGCGCCTGCCCCGTCCCACCCTCCGGGAGGCCCTCATCGCCTCCTGGGCGCTGCTCGGAGTCGGTGCCCTGCTGACCCAAGCCGTCCTACGCCTCGCCCCCCGGGCCGTCGAGCCGATCCTCGACGGGTCGCTGGGGGTCGGGCACTGGGCCCTCTACCTGGCCTGGGTCGCGTTCAACGGCTACGCGGAGGGCTACCGGGCGTTTCAGCTGCGCTTCGTACCCCGGGTGGTCGCCCGGGCCTTCCACCTGGGTCGGCACCCTCGACCGTTCCTCCACGTCCTGCTGGGGCCGGCCTACGCGATGTCCCTCTTCCACGCGACCCGCCGGAGCCGGACGGTGGCCTGGGTGCTGCTGCTCGCCATCTTCGCGGTGGTCGTCCTCGTCCGGCAGGTCCCCCAGCCCTGGCGCGGCATCATCGACGGTGGCGTCGTGCTCGGCCTGGTCTGGGGATTGGTCGCCATGACGATCCAGCTGGCGGCGGCGCTCCGCCTCGGCCCGCGTCCCGCGCCGGACCTCCCGGTGACGGCTCCGACGGAGGACGCTGCGCCGGGCACCCGGGAGGCCGTCGGGGATCGGCCGCGGCCGGTCGGGGTCACCGCCGCCGACGCGTGAGGTCCCGGAGGCGAACGTCGGGCCGCCCGCCGAGGCTCTGCCGTCCTCTGCCGGGCAAGCGTCGCCGCAGCCACCGTCCCGGCCCCCGGGGAAAGACCCGAACCCCGAACAGCCGCTCGACCACGTAGCCAGCGGCGACCCCGACGAGCACGCCGGCGAGCACCTGCTGCCCGATCACCCCGCGCCACCCCCCGCCAGCCCGAGCCACTGGCCGCCCTGGTAGACCAGCAGGGACGCGGCCCAGGCCAGCCCCGTCATGTAGACGAACACGAAGGCGGCCCAGCCGAAGGAGCCGGACTCCCGGCGGATCACCGCCAGGGTGCTCATGCACTGGGCGGCAAAGACGAAGAAGACCATCAGGGAGATGCCGACCAGCGGCGTCAACAGCGGCCGTCCGTCGGGCCACTCCGCCTGCCGGAGCTCGTCCCGAAGGCTGCTGCTGGTCTCGTCGACGGCATCCCCCGCCCCGAAGACGATGCCCAGGGTGGAGACGAAGACCTCTCGGGCAGCGAAGGCGCCGATGATCCCGACCCCCAGCCGCCAGTCGAAGCCCAGGGGCTCGAGAGCCGGTTCGAGGGACCGGCCCAGGGTGCCCGCAGCGCTGCCCCGGAGGCGGGCGGAGGCTTCCGCGTTGGCGATGCGTTCGAGCTCGGCGTCGAGGGCGTCCCCCTCGAGCTCGGTCCGCGCCTCGACCCGGGCTCCTTCGAACTCGGCCATGACCGCCGGGTCGACGGGGTAGGAGAGGAGCGCCCAGAGCACCACGGTGAGGGCCAGGATGATGGTGCCCGCATCGACGAGGAAGCTCCGGACCCGGTCCCAGGTCGAGCGGAGCAGGTCCACCAGCACCGGCCAGCGGAGCGGCGGGAGCTCCAAGACCAAGGTCGGCCGCGGTCCCCGGAGGACGGTGCGGCGCAGCACCGCCGCCGCCCCCAGGGCGCCGAGGACGCTCAGGGCGTACATGGCGAAGAGGACGACCGCGCCCAGGCTGAGCACGCCGAAGACCCGGGCGTCGGCGGCGAAGACCGTGGCGGTGATCAGGACGTAGACGGGGAGCCGGGCGCTGCAGGACATCAGCGGGATCACCAGCATGGTGAGCAGCCGATCCCGGCGGCTTTCCAGGGTTCGGGTGGCCATCACGGCGGGGACGGCGCAGGCGAACCCGGAGAGCATCGGGACGAAGGCGCGACCGTGCAGGCCCACCGCCCCCATCAGGCGGTCGATGACGAAGGCGACCCGGGCCAGGTAGCCGGAGTCCTCGAGAAACCCGATGAATAGGAAGAGCAGGGCGATCTGAGGGACGAAGACGACGACGTTGCCGACGCCGCCGAGGACGCCATCGACGAGCAGGCCCCGGAGGGGCCCCTCGGGCATCGCTGCTCCCACGGCGCCCTGGGCCGCGGCGACGGCGGCCTCGACCGCCCCCATCAGGGGCTCGGACCAGGTGAAGAGCGCCTGGAACATGAGCGCCATCACCACCGCGAAGATCCCCACCCCGACCACCCGATGGGTGAGCCAGGCGTCGAGGCGGTCACGAAGGCGCCGCGCCGATCGGGAATCGCCGGCGGCCTGGTCGAGGGTGACCGCCAGGTGCGCGAGCTCGTCGACCCGCGCGTAGCGCGCGGCGACGAGGTCGAGGTCGAGGTCGCGGCCGTCGGCGCGGGCCTGTGCGTGGACCTCGGCGACCGCCCGAAGGACCTCGTCCGACAGGTGGGGCGCCCCCCATTCCGCAGGTCGGTAGGGGCTGGGGTCCCGGGAGGCGTCCTGTCCTTGTGCTCCGCCGGAGGGACGACGAGACGGCCTCTCCATCCCGCCCGTCCGAAGACCGGCCAGCCCCTCCTCTCCGGTCAGGAGCGCCCACCGGGCCAGGGACCGCGTCCCGGCACTCGGTCGGGCGGCGGCTCCGCCCGGCGCATCGACCCGATCCGGGCGGGCCGCGGCGGCCTCGATCCGTGCCGCCACCCGGTCGACGGCGTCGACCGCCGCCGGCGGAAAGGGGGTGGCCTGCTCCGCGAGGGCCGCCGCCCGAGCCGCCCGGGCTCGGCCGTCCGGAGTCGCGGCTTCGAGCGCCGCCGTCCGCAGCCGGTCGAGGCCCTCCCCGGACCGGGCGGAGACGGGGACGACGGGCACCCCGAGCTCTCGGCTGAGCGACTCGGCGTCGATCCGCCGCCCCTCGGCGCGAAGCTCGTCGACCAGGTTGACCGCCACCACGCTGGGTAGACCGGTCTCGACGACCTGCTGAGCGAGATAGAGGGACCGGCCAAGGGCGGTTCCATCGACGACGACGACGACCACCGTCCCCCCGGCGGCGGAGGTCCCCGGCTTCCCCGCGCCGGGGTCGCCGCCGGCGCCCACGGTCGGGCCCGGGCGTAAAAGCCCCGCCCCGAGAAAGGCTTCCACCGCGAGGCGCTCCTCGAAGGAGCGGGACCGGAGGCTGTAGGTGCCCGGGAGGTCCACGATGGTGGCGGGACCCCGGGCCGACCCGGGGAGCGGCAGCCTGCCCTCCCGCACGTCGACGGTCACCCCCGGGTAGTTCCCCACGCGGGCCCGACCCCCGGTCCAGCGGTTGAACAAGGTCGTCTTGCCCGCGTTCGGGTTCCCGACCAGCAGCAGGCGCAGGTCCTCGGCTCCGTCCGAGGCAGCCGGGACGGCCAGCGAGGCGCCAGGGGAAGGAGGGGGCGTCCGCGGTGGTGACCCCGACTGGTCCCGGACCCCGAGGTTCCGGGCGGTGCTCACTCCGCGACGGCTCCCTGCAGCTCGGGCATCACCCCCGCCTCGGGCACGCTCACCTCCGTGACGCGGACGCTACGGGCTTCCGCTCGTCGGATCGACAGGGCATAGCCCCGCACTCGAACCTCGATCGGATCGCCCATGGGGGCGACCCGGACGACCTGCACCGCCGTCCCGGGAAGTAGGCCGAGCTCCAGAAGGCGCAGCCGCAGGTCGCGACCGAGGTCCGGCGCCAGGGCGTCGATGCGCGCGCGGGCCCCGACCCGCAGGTCGCCGAGGCACGGGGATGAGGCGAGGGCCGCGTTCATCTTCCGGTATTTAGCGAAGTTGACAATCGTTTTCAACACCGCCGTGAACGGGACCCCGGCGGGTTCGGCGGCGACCCGACGGTCAGTGACCCCGTTCCCGGTCGAGCCCCGGGTGGGACGGGTCCCCAGGCTCGTGCCGAGGGTTGGCGGTGAGGTAGGTCCCGTCCTGGCCCGGGATCTTCATCAGCGTTTCCTTGTCGTAGATGAAGTGCTCCCGCTGCGTCGACGCCGGGACGTGCCAACCCGTGTCCATCCGGATCGCGTCACAGGGGCAGGCTTCCACGCAGTAGCCGCAGAAGATGCACCGGAGCTCGTCGATGGTGAAGACCTTCGGGTAGCGCTCGTAGCCGTAGCGCGGGTCTCCGGGCTCGTACTCCGCCGGTTCGATGTAGATGCACTGGGCGGGGCAGGCCGTGCTGCAGCACAGGCAGGCGACGCAGCGGGGGGACCCATCGGAGCGATGGGTCAGCCGATGGACCCCGCGGAAGCGCTCAGGGTATTCGCGGATCTCGTCCGGATAGTTGATCGTCGCGATCTCTTTTTCCCGGCCGAGGGTGTTCTTGAAGAAGCGGCCGAAGGTCACACCGAGACCTTTGGTGACCTCCGGGACGTAGCTCTGGATCGCCAGGCTCGGGTCGGGTCGGGTAACGGGCTTGCCCATGGGTGGTCCTCGAAGAAGGGGTGCGCGAAAGGGCGTCGGGGGT
>DAPKRP010000362.1:0-8569 GCA_031800515.1 Polyangiaceae bacterium LLY-WYZ-14_1
GGGCCATGCGCCGCTCGTCGAAGATCTCGAGGTGGATGTCGCGATCGTCGGGGCCGGCATCACCGGACTCTCTCTGGCCATGAAGCTCCAGGCCGCGGGGTTCCAGGTCGCAGTGCTCGACCGGGACCGCGTCGCGAGCGGTTGCACGGGCCGTTCGACCGGCCACCTGTCCACGTCCCCCGACGCCGACGTGCAGGCGTGGGTCGATCGCTTCGGCGAAGACGACGCCGCCGCCGCCGCGGGCGCGATGCGGGAGGCGGTCGAGGCCATCGACGGCGCCGTCGCCGAGCATGGTATCGACTGCGACTTCGCGCGGACGCACGGGACGTACTTCGCGGCCACCGAGAACGACGTCGGGTACCTGCAGGCGGAGCTACGGGCGTGCGAGCGCGTCGGCGTCGCGGTCGAGTGGGTGTCCGAGGGGGTGGGGCTGCCCTTCCCCGTGTCCGGCGCGATCCGATTCGATCGTCAGGCGCAAATCGACCCGTGGCGGTATGCCCAGGGACTCGCTCGCGCCGTCGTCGAGCGGGGGGCGCAGCTCTTCGAGGGCACCCGCGTCGAGCACGTCGGCGACGATGGGGACGCGGTGCTGACGGTCGCCGGTGACCGTACGGTGCGCGCCCGGGACGTGGTGCTAGCGACCCACACGCCGCTGGGCGTCGATCCGCTCCAGACGGCGGTCGCCCCCTATCGCTCCTACGCCATCGCGTTCCGTCCGCGGACCGGTCCGCCCGAGGGGCTCTTCTGGGACACCGCGGAACCGTACCACTACGTCCGGCCGGCCGCGGGCGGGCTCTGCGTCGTCGGCGGCGACGACCACAAGACCGGCGCGGGCGATCCGAAGGCGTCCTACGCCTCCCTCGAGAGGTGGGTGCGCGAACGCTTCGACGTGGACGAGATCACCCACCGCTGGTCCGCCCAGGTCTACGAGCCCGTGGACGGGCTGCCCTTCGTCGGGCGACGCGCCACGAGCCAGCACGTATGGGTGGCGACGGGCTTCAGCGGAGACGGGCTCGTCTGGGGGACCGTGGCGGCCGCCGTGCTCGCCGCGCGCCTTCAGGACCGCGAGCATCCGCTGATCGAACGCATCGACACCCGGCGGTTCGAGGTCCGGGCCGGAGGCGCCAAGTTCGCCAAGGAGAACCTCGACGTCGCGAAGCACTTCGTGGGCGATCGGCTCGCCTCCCTCCCCGACCAGGACCGGGCCGAGGCGCTCGCCCCGGGCGAGGGGCTGCTCGTGCGTCGGGGAAGCGGCGTCGTCGCCGCGAGCCGCGGCGACGACGGGACGCTGCATCTTCGGGACGCGATCTGTCCCCACCTGAAGTGCGTGGTCCAATGGAACGGCGAGGAGGGCAGCTGGGATTGCCCGTGCCACGGCGCCCGGTATGCGGTGGACGGGCGGGTGATCGAGGGGCCAAGCACACAGGACCTCCCGGAATCCCGCTGAACACCCTCGGCGTGGGCCGGACCGGTCAGACGCCGGTGGCGTCGGCCCCCCAGACGAGCTTGTGGAGCTGGAGCTGGAAGCGCGCCGGCAGGCGGTCTTCGAGCATCCAGGCGACGAGCTCCCGGGGGTCGAGGACGCCGTGCACCGGCGAGAGCAGCACCTGGCCCGCCCGCTCGGCGAGCCGCTCCCCGCGGACGACCTCCCGGGCCCACTCGTAGTCCCGCCGGTCGGCGAGGACGAGCTTCACCTCGTCCCGGGGGGTGAGCGCCGCCAGGTTCTCCCATCGGACCCGGTGCGCCTCGCCGCTGCCGGGCGCCTTGAGGTCGACGATGCGGTGGACCCGCGGGTCGACGACGGTGATGTCCCGTTCGCCGCTCGTCTCGAGAAGCACGGTGCGCCCGGCGTCGCACAGCTCTCGAAGCAAGGGGAGCGTCCCGGGCTGAAGCAGGGGCTCGCCCCCGGTCACCTCGACCAGAGGGGTGCCGGTGGCGAGGGCCTCGGCGACGAGCTCCCGCCGGGGACGCCGGGTGCCTTCGTAGAAGGCCTGCTCCGTGTCGCACCAGACGCACCGCAGGTTGCAGCCGGTCAACCGGATGAAGGTGCAGGGGAGCCCGACGAAGGACGACTCCCCCTGAACCGAGGCGTAGACCTCGTGCACGCGCAGGGTCTCGCCTTTGGCCCGGGGGGCGACCGGGAGCCGACGGGCCCCGGCGGTGGGGGCGCTCGCCACGGACGCAACATAGCAGGTGGGGTGACTCGTCACTCGGTGCTGCGGAGGTCGACGGGGACGATCAGGCGTTCCACGAGCTCGAAGGCTCCCTGGACCACCAGCGCCATCCCCGCCGCGGGGATCGCCCCCCACAGGATGAGTCCGACGTCGTCCAGGCGGATCCCGGTCAGGATGGGCTGGCCGTAGCCCCCGGCGCCGATGAGCGCCCCGAGGGTCGCCGCCCCCACGTCGATGATCGCGGCGGTCTTGATGCCGGCGAGGATGGAAGGGGCGGCGAGGGGCAGCTCGACCAGGCGGAGCCGGGCGCCGGGAGTCAGTCCCAGGGCCTCGGCGCTCTCCCGGAGATGTCGGGGGATCCCGACGAGGCCGGCGTGAGTGTTTCGGACGATGGGCAGCAGGCTGTAGAAGAACAGAGCGACGACGGCGGGCCCCGCCCCGATGCCCAAGAGCGGGATCATGAAGACCAGCATCGCCAGGGCCGGAATGGTCTGGGCGATGCCCACCAGCCCGAGGATGAGCTGTCCC
Organism: Polyangiaceae bacterium LLY-WYZ-14_1; assembly: GCA_031800515.1. Taxonomy (GTDB): domain Bacteria; phylum Myxococcota_A; class Polyangia; order Polyangiales; family DAPKRP01; genus DAPKRP01. Next base: position 2,703 of record DAPKRP010000362.1, read on the forward strand.
GTCCGGGCGAGCTTCGCGGCCGCGACACCGAGGGGGACGGCGACGACGATGGCCAGGGCCAGAGAGACCCCGACCAGGAAGAGATGCTGCTTCGTGTTCCGAAGGAACCGATCGAAGGCCGTTTCCACGGTGGCTTCGACGGACAGCCCGAGCTCCGTCCGGAGGAAGTCCGCAGCCACCACCGATTCATCTTCCCCGTCGAGCTTCACCCGGGCGTTCATGCGGATCATCGCGTCCCGGTCCACCGCCCCGACCAGGCGCTCGATGGACGCCAGCGCCTCGGGATGGGTCCGCCGGAGCTCCGCCCGAAAGAGGAGCACGGCGCGGTACTCGGGGAAGTAGTCCCGGTCGTCCTCGAGGGTGATCAGGTCGTAGTAGGCGATCTCCGCGTCCGTCGTGTAGAGGTCGGTGACGTCGACGTCCCCGGCGGCGATCCCCCGATAGGCGAGCTCGTGCTCCACCCCCCGGACGTCTTGCTGGGGTAGCCCGTAGGTCTCCTGGAGACCGGGCCAGCCGTCGGAGCGATTCATGAACTCGGTGCCGAAACGGAACACCAGGTCGGGATGCTCCCGGAGGTCGCTGATGGTCTCGATCCCGAGCTGCTCCGCCTGGTCCCGCTTCATCCCCAGGGCGTAGTTGTTTCGGAAGCCCAGGGAGTCGGTGGCGCGGATACCGCGCTCGGCGAGGACCTCGCGGATGTCGGCAAGCGTCTCCGGGCCGTCGGCGGCGAGGATCTGCTGGGTCAGGGTGCCCGTGTACTCGGCGTAGACGTCGATCTCGTCCCCTTCCAGGGCGTCGAAGACGACCTGGGTACCGCCGAGGGCGCGGCGATGGCGGGCGGCGGCGCCACCGTGCTCCCCGAGCATCCGGGCGAGCTCCCCGAGGATCACCCCCTCGGTGAAGTTCTTCGAGCCGACGACGATCTCATCGTCGGCGGCCGCCCCGACGCCGGCCGGCGCGAGCGAGAAGACCCACCCAAGCGGCACCAGGATGCAGGGCGCCCTGGCCCGCAGACCCCTCACGAGGCCACCCCGGCGACCCCCCGCTGGGCCTGGACGAAGCGTTCGACGAAGGCCGCCGCGGGCCGGTCCAGCATCTCCCGCAGGCTGCCCCGCTGGAGGACCCGGCCCTCGTGCATCAGCACCAGGTCGTCGCTGAAGAACGCCGCCTCCCCGAGGTCGTGGGTCACCAGGACCACCGTCTTCCCGAGGGCGTCGAAGATGTGCTTCAGGTCGTCCTGGAGGTCGCTCCGGATCAGGGGGTCCAGGGCGCCCAGGGGCTCGTCCATCAGCAGCACCTCCGGGTCGAGCATCAGCGCCCGCATCAGGCTCACCCGCTGTTGCTGACCCCCGGAGAGGCGAGCAGGGGGTCGGTCGAGGCCGTCCCGGGGGAAGGCGGTGAGCTCCGCCAGCTCCTCGACCCGCGCCCGTACCCGCTCTTCGTCCCAGCCGAGGAAGCGGGCCAGGAGGGCCACGTTTCCGAGGGCGGTGAGATGGGGGAAGAGCCCACCGTCCTGGATGACGTAGCCCATCTTTCGCCGCACCTCCCGGAGCTCGGCCCCCCGGCCGAGGGGCTCCCCGGCGAAGCGCACCGTTCCTTCGTCCGGCACCTCCAGACCGATCATCATCCGCATCACCGTCGACTTGCCGGACCCGGAGGACCCGATGAGCACCGTCGTCCGACCCTGTTCGACCCGCAGGTCGAGGGGATGGACCGCCACGTTGCTCCCGTAGCGCTTGGCGACACCTTCGAGGGCGATCACGAGGCGGCACCATGCCCAAGTCCTCCCGCCGCGTCCACGGCGGCCGGCGGGTGGGCGACGGGAGCCTCAGCCCGGCCGATGCGCCCGGATCGACGACGACGTCCGGGGAGCGGCGGCGAGCCGAGAAGCGGCTTCGTCGAGGATGGAGCGCACCTCCCGGGTCAGCCCCACCGGACTGAAGGGCTTCCGGAGGAATCGCCGTCGACCCGAGGTGCCAAGGTTTCGGATCAGCGCGTCGTCGGTGTAGCCGGTGATGAACAGGATGGGGAGCTCGGGGTGCTCCGCCGCCATCTTCGCCGCGAGCTCCCGTCCGCTCATCCCGGGCATCACGACATCCGTCACCAACAGGTCGATCGGCCGTTCCGAGACCAGCCGGAGTGCCTCCTTGCCGCCGGCGACGGGCAGCACCGTGTAGCCGGAGCGTTCCAGGATCCGAGTGGTGACCGCGCGCACCTGGAGGTCGTCCTCGGCGAGCAGGATCCGCTCTCGCCCTCCCTCGGCTCGCCGGGGGGACCCCACGCCGGCGTCGGCCGCGGCCACCTCCGTGAGGGGCAGGCGGACGAAGAAGGTCGCGCCCCGGCCCGGCGCCGTGTCGACGTCGACCACCCCCCCGGCGGCGTCGACGATGGCGAACACCGTCGCCAATCCGAGGCCGGTACCGACGCCCGCTTCCTTCGTGGTGAAGAAGGGCTCGAAGATCCGGGCCAGCGTCGCCTGGTCCATGCCGACGCCCGTGTCGGAGAGCTCGAGGAGGGCGACGGGACCGCCGCCGGCGGCCTCCGGCGGCTCCCCGGACCGGAGCCTGAGCCGAAGCGCCCCCCCTTCCGGCATCGCGTCCCGAGCGTTGACCGCCAGATTCAAGATCACCTGCTCGAGCTGGGATCGGTTCGCCAGGACCGGGAGCCGTTCGGCTTCGATGCGGGTCTCGAGGTCGATGTCCTCGCCGATCACCCGCCGGAGCAGCTTCGCCATGCCCCGGACGACGTCGACGAGGTCGACCACGTCGGGTGTGCCGGCGCTGGCGCGACTGAACAGCAGGAGCTGCCGGGTGAGCTCCCCGGCGCGCTCGCCGGCATCGCCGATCTCCTCGACGAGCTCCCGGGCCGCGTGGGGCAGGGCGGGTCCGCCCGGCGCGGGCCCGGAGGGCTCCCCGTCGTCGAGGAGAAAATCCACGTTCGAGGCGATGACCGTCAGCAGGTTGTTGAAATCGTGGGCGACCCCCCCGGCGAGGCGCCCCACGGCTTCCATCTTCTGGGCCTGGAGCCAGCGGCGGACCGCTTGTTCTCGTTCCCGCTCGACCCGGTGGCGGTCGGTGACGTCCCGCCCGAAGACGACGACCCCGTCGTCCACGGGCACGAGCTGTTGCTCTTCGACCCAGACCGGCGCATCGGCGGGACCGACCCGCAGCTCCCGCCGGCAGGAACGTCCAGAGGCCAGCGCGGCGACGAGCGCCTCCCGGAACGCCTCGAAGGCCGGTGGCGGATAGAGCTCGGAGAGGCGCGCTCCGATGACAGCCCACCGGTCGCGCTCATGACGCCGGGCGGCCCGGTCGTTCGCGTCGACCACCCGAAAATCCGGCACCGCCCCCGGCCCCGTCGCACCGGCGGTGAGGCCCTCCCCGTGGGCGACGGCCTCGGGGGTCAGGGGCTCGAGGTGGTAGTAGGCGTCGAGGGTGCTCTCCACGGCGAGGCGGAGCCGTTCCCCGGCCCGTTCGAGCTCGAGGAGCACGTTCCGAAGCTGAGAGACGTTTTCGTGAACCACCAGGGCGTGGACCGGGGTCACGCCCACCGGCGCGCAGCGCAGGCGGAAGAAGCGGCGGGTGTCCGGGGAGTGGCACGGGTACTCCAGGCGGAAGTCGCTCCGCTCGCCGGACAGCACCTGGCGGATACCCTGGGCGACCCGAGCCGCGGTCTCGTCGCCGCCCCGGGCGGCCTGCTCGCAGACCCCCAGATAGTCCGCCCCCGGTCCGACCGCCTCGAGCTCCCCGTCGTTGTCCTGGGCGAATCGGCGCCAGGAGGCGTTGACCAGGACGACCCGGCCGTCGGGCCCGAGGACGCAGGCATGGGCCGCCAGCGCATCGAGAACCGTCTGGAGAATCGGCTGGGAGAGCTCGCCCTGGCGCGGGGGACCCGGCATCCGTCAAGAGCCCAATACGTACCACAGACGCCACCCCGAAGGCCCCCGAGGTCGCCCATTTACCGAAGCTCCCTAGTCCACAAGGGTCACGACGGCAGATTCAGCGGGGCTGGATCAGGAAGGTCCGGGGGGCGTCCGGGCTCTTGGCGAAGTCGAAGGGGACCAGCGCTGCGGAGCGGTCTTCGACCTGGATCCCGGCGGGCAGGGCGTCCCGGTCCAGGGAAAAGCCCCGGGTCGGCGCCGAGAAAACCAAAAGCCCGCCGGGGGCCAGTCGGTCGAGACACCGGTGAAGCAGGGCGCCCTGGTCCCGCTGGAGGTCGAGCTCCGTGCCCGCCCCCCGGTGGGAACGGGAGAAGGTCGGCGGGGCGCAGAAGATCAGGGCGAAGCGGTCCCGGCACTGGTCGAGGAAGCCGGCGACGTCCTGCTGCACCAGGCGATGGCGGTCCCCGACGGGAACGCCGTTCTCCTCGAGGTTTGCCCGCCCCCAGTCCAGGTAACCGGGGGAGAGGTCGACGCTGGTGGTGCGCTTCGCCCCCCCGAGGGCGGCGGCGCAGGTCGCGCTGCAGGTGTAGGCGAACAGGTTGAGGAAACCGGCTCGCCGGATCGCTGCTTCGTCCCGGAGCAGGCGACGAACCTCCCGGTGGTCAAGAAACAGCCCGGTATCGAGGTAGTCCTCGAGATTCACCCAGAGGCGAAGGTCTCCCTCCCTGACCCGCTTCCGCCGCCCGGTCTCGGCGAGCTTGCCGTAATGGCGGCCCCCGGCGCCCCGGGACCGCACCTTGAAGTGGAGCGCCTCCGGCGGAAGACCGAGGGCCTCCGGGACGACGGTCAACGCATCCTGCCGGCGGGCGGCGGCGACGGGGCCCGGCACGCTGGGGGGCGGCGCCCACTCCCAGAGCACGGCCTCGTCCTCGTAGCGCTCGATGGTCAGGGCGTATTCCGGAACGTCCCGGTCGTAGACCCGGTAGCACCCCACCTCCCCCCGCCGCAGCCAGGGCTTGAGGCGCCGGAGGTTTTTGCGCAGGCGGTTCCGGAGCATCTCCGCATCGTCCGTCGGACGCCGCCAGCCGGGTCCACCCCCCGCCGCCGCCGGGGCCGTCGGGTCGATCCGCACCTCGAGCACGCGGGCGTCGAGCCCCCCGTGGAGGACCGGGTAGCGGCGACGTGGTCGGAGCCCGAGGGCGCCCGCGAGGGTCCGGCTGCCCGCGAGGATGAAGGCATCCCAGCCGAGAAACCGATGGCGGAGGACGTCCCCGAGCTCTGCGTAGAGGGGGGTCAGGGATGCTTCGTCCCCGAGGCGCGCCCCGTAGGGCGGGTTGACGACCAGGAGCCCGGGGGTCGTTCCCGCGCCGGGGTGAAGGTCGGCGAGGGTTCCCGGGGCGACCTCGATGCCCGCTTCTTCTCCGAAGCCCGCGGACGAGAGATTCTCCCGGGCGAGGCGCACCGCCTGGGGGGCACCGTCCCAGCCCCGGATCCGCAGGGGATGGTCCCGGGACCGGTCTCGACGCGCCTCCGCCTCCGCCAGGTCGGCGGCGAAGGCCTCGGGTCGATGGGCGCGCCAGGCGGCGAATCCCCAGCGACGCCGTCCGAGCCCCGGCGCCCAGTCCCGGGCGATACGGGCGGCCTCGACCAGAAAGGTGCCACTCCCGCACATCGGATCGACCAACGGTTGACCCGCCCGAGCCCGATTCGGCCAGCCGGCGAGGAGAAGCACCGCGGCGGCGATGTTCTCCTTGACCGGCGCCACCCCGCCGCTCCGTCCCCCCGGGCCTCGCTGGTGAAGCGGGGCGCCGGACAGGTCGAGGCCGATGCGCGCCTCTCCCTTCCGAAGGAGCACCTGGATCCGGACGTCCGGCGCCTTCCGGTCGACGTTCGGGCGGTGCCCGGTCCGGCTGCGGAAGGCGTCGACGATCGCGTCCTTGGCCCGCAGGGTCAGAAAGCGCGGGTCGTCCCCGGCCCGGGTCCGCCC
>DAPKRP010000363.1:0-2344 GCA_031800515.1 Polyangiaceae bacterium LLY-WYZ-14_1
CCGTCCACCAGCACCTGCTGGCCGATGAAGACGAGAAGAAGGCCGACGGCGACGAGGGCCGAGGCGAGGACACTGGTGAAACGAAGGGCCATGACCGGAGCGCTCCTCATTGCCAGCGCTGGCTCTGGACCACCCGGGTGGCGGCGAGCAGCGAGAGGTAGGTGACGGACAGGTAGTAGACGACGTCGCTCAGCTGAAGCAGGCCGCGGGAGAAGGGCTGGAAGTGGTTCCAGTAGACCGGCAGATAGCCGAGGACGGTGGCGAAGACGCCGTCGTCCAGGCGGGCGACCCAGAAGCAGAGCTCCAGCAGCACGACGAAGACGGCGGAGAGCAGCACCGCAAGGAACGGCGTCTTGACCAGGCTCGAGGCGAACGTGCCGATCGCCAAGGTGGTCGCGCCGACAAAGAACATCCCGAGGTAGCCGGCACCGATATGGCCGAAGGACACCTTCCCGTTCACGAAGATCAGGGCCGGGAGATAGAGGCTCAGCAGGATGAGGATGGTCAGGAAGGTCAGCCCGGCGAGGTACTTGCCGACCACGATCTCCCCTTCCCGGATGGGCGAGGTGAAGAGCAGCATCTGGGTGCCGCCGGCTCGCTCCTCGGCCAGCAAGCGCATCGAGAAGATCACCGCCGCGACCATGACCAGGCCACCGGCGTTGCGGAAGAAGATCTCCAGCACCTGGGCGGAGAGCCGAGGGCTATCCCCGACCGCCAGGGCATTGAAGAGCAGGCCCATCACCAAAAGGGTCGCGGCGGTGATCACGTAGCCGCTCGGGGTGCGGGCGTAGGCGGCGAGCTCGCGTCGGACGATCAGCAACACGTTGCGCATCGGCTGGTCTCTCCCTGTCGGTCGGGTCCCCTGGTCTTCGCGTCGGCTGCGGCTCGGCTCAGCCCGCGTCGGCCACCGTCGCAGAGGAACGGGCGGGCCCCTGACCCCCGGCACCCGAGCCGGCGGAGCCCGTGTCCTCCCCCGCCCCAGCGGCGTCCTCCCGGCTCAGACGGACGAAGATCTGCTCGAGGCCCGTCTCCACGGGCTCCAAGGCCAGGAGATCGTAGCCCGCCTCCACGACCGCCCGGCTCACCCGGCTCCGAAGGCCTCCCCCGGCGGCGACCCGGGCGCGGACCACCGGCGTCCCGTCGTCGTCCGCGGCAGCGGCGACCTCCTGGGTGGAGACCCCGTCGACCTGACCGAGGACCTTGCCGAGCCCCGCGGCGTCGTCACCGGCGACGGTGACGTCGACCATGCCGGCGCCGCCGAGGCGTTCGAGGAGCTCGTCCTCGGTGCCCTGAGCGGCGAGGCGACCCTGATGGAGCATCAGGATCCGGTCGCAGGTCTGTTCGATCTCCGAGAGGATGTGGGTGCTCATCAGGATCGTGTGGCGGCCCCGGAGACCCCGGATCATCTCGCGCATCTCGACGATCTGCACCGGGTCGAGGCCCTGGATGGGCTCGTCCAGGATCAGCAGGGACGGGTCATGGATGATCGCCTGGGCGATCCCCACCCGCTGGCGGTAGCCGTGGGAGAGCACCCCGATGGCCTCGTCGGCGACCTCCTCCAGTCCGCAGAGCCCGAGCACCTCCGGCAGCCGCCGGTCGAGGGCGCCGGCCTCCATCTGCCGGAGCTGGCCCGCGTAGCGGACGAAGCCGCGGACCGTCATCTCCCCGTAGACCGGCGGGGAATCGGGGAGAAATCCTAGGATCTTCCGGATCTCGTGGGGGCTTTCCTCGACGTCGTAGCCCCGGATCCGCACCCGCCCGGCGGTCGGCAAGAGCAGACAGCTCAGCATCTTCAGGGTGGTGGACTTTCCGGCGCCGTTCAGGCCCAGAAAGCCGACGCATTCCCCGTCTTCGATGCGGAAGGTGAGGTCCCGGACGGCCGGGCGGGCGCCGTAGTATTTCGTGACCTGGTCGACCTCGATCATGGCTGCTCCCTCGGGGCTGCGGGCGGGCGGTGGGCGGCGGTGGCCCCGCATCCAGGCGGCGGGAACTGCTAGTCATTCCCGCCGACTCCGTCAACCCGGCCCGGGTTCGAGCCATCGGGAAACGGCATCGATGCCCCCGGCACGGGTCGGCTTCGACGCCCCCAACAGCCGAGGCGTCGGCGGGATTCCCGGGCAACGTCACAGCCGCGTTACACGATGCGGGCAGGGTGCGCCGGGTGAAGGACCCCAGCTCGAGCTCCCGGGGCGCCGCCGAGGCCAAGGGCGATGCGCCCTCCCCCGCCGGGACCGCCGACGACCGAAGCGACGCGTTCACCGAATTCATCCTCCGGGAACGCGCGTTTCTGGTGGTGCTCGGGGTGCTGTTCTTCATCACCGGCGCCTTCTACGAGAACGCGGAG
>DAPKRP010000364.1:0-3760 GCA_031800515.1 Polyangiaceae bacterium LLY-WYZ-14_1
GGCACGGCCGCCGCCGATGCCTGCTCCGGCACCCCGCCGATCCCGTTGCCGGCTGGACCCGCACCGGCCTGCTCCGGCGGGGCGGGGGCCAGGGAATCCCGGAGCGCCCGAAGGTCGACGACGGACCGGGCGGGGTCGTCCGGGAGCACCGAGGAGGCGTCCTCGAGGGAGGTCGGGGGGGCGACGGACGGCCGCGCGAGGGCGGCCAGGGTCTCGACGTCGTAGCGTTCGCTCACGATGGTACCTCAAGCTGCCGCCCGCGGGCGGCGTCGGCCCGGGCGGCGGGAAGCCGGGACGGTATCAGAAGACGCGGCCGCGGAGGGCGTCCGATCTCATCGCGGCGACCGGAGCGGTATGTAGAGCCACGTCTTCGGCGGCTGTCAGCCGGCCAGGAGGGCGACGGCGACCGCCAGCAGCACCCCGAGGGCGCCGGCGAGGATGGGGGCCGCCCGGCGGCCGAGGCCACCGGCGAGCCGCACGCCGCCGAAGGCCCCGAGGGCCACCGCGACGAAGGTCGTCGGCTCGATGGGATAGGCCCGGAAGCCCGCCTGTCCCGCCAGGCGGTAGACGAGGTAGTTGGCCACGAGCCCGGCGACCCCACCGGCGACCCATCCGAGGGCGTGGACCAGAAGCGCCTGGCGCCGCCCCGCCGGGGAGGCGGCATCCCCCGCGCCATCCCCGCCCTCCGCGCCGCGAGGGCTCATCGGGGCAGGCTCCTCAGCATGAGCAGGGCGTCCTCCCCGTCGTCGTAGTAGCCGGGGCGGGCGCCAACCCCGCGGAAGCCGAAGCGCCGATAGAGACGCTGGGCGGGCGCGTTGCTCCGGCGCACCTCCAGGGTGACCCGCCGCGCCCGAACGACCTCGGCGGCCCGGAGGACGCATCCGAGAAGGGCGCTGGCGAGCCCCCGGCGACGGCGGTCCGGGTCGGTGGCCAGGTTGAGCACGTGGACCTCGTCCCGGAGCACCCAGAAGTCGACCCCCGCCTGGAGCGATCGGGCCGGGCGCCGCCCGGGGACGCCCCAGACCCGGGCGACCTCCCGCTCGAGCTCGGCCCGCCATAGGGCCTCCGACCAGGGCTCGGGGAAGCAGCGGGCGGCGAGGGCCGCCACCGCGCCGGCGTCTTCCGGGCGAAGCACGACGGGCTGCACCTGCCCCGGGGCGCCGGAAGGCAGCGGAACGGGGGGTAGTCGACCGGGGCAGACCCCCGGCGGCGGGGTGTCGCGCCCGGCCTCGATGCCCCGGGGGGACGGCGGTCGGGAGCGGCGATGACGGGACGCGAGCTCGCCGCCGGGAGCCGTCATCCGGGTGCCACCGCTCGGGTACCCGGTTCTCCCGAGACGTTCGTCTTTGGCCACGGCACCAGGATCCGCACCGGGATGCGCCCGCGCAACACCCGGACCCAGCGAAGCAGGGCTCGGGAGAGCGCCTGGCGAGCGATCCAGGCCCGGAGCATCCCGCGAACCGCCTCGAGGGAAGGGGCGTCGGTGAAGGGGTGTGCCCCCTCGGACCAGACCTGCCGGAGGCGGGCGTCGGAGACCACCGCCTCCCCCTCCAGGTTCGCCTCGAGGAACGACTGCACCCTCGCCCGCCGGCGGGCGAGGTCCCGGAGGTCGTCGGAGACGAGGCCGGCCTCCCGGGCGAGAGCACGCAGGGGCTCCGGACCCCCCGCCCACTCCTCGAGCTGGCGGAGGGCGTCAGCGACCTCCGAGGCCCGGGGGTCCGGCACGCCGACCCGGCCCGCTTCGGTGGCGACGAGGGCCTCGGCGACGAGCTGGTCGAGGGCCTCCTGAAGGAGGTCTTCGGGCAACCGCCGACCTTCCCCCGCCGCCGGGTCGCCTCCCCGTCGGGCTTCGAGCAGGCGGGCCCAGAAGAGGACGTCGGAGCGGAGGATGACCGTGACCCCAGGCCCCGGGGCCGCGCCCCCCACGAGGGCGGCATACCCCTCCGCCGGCAGCGCCCGGCTCTCCCCGGGGGCCACCGAGGCGCCGACCAGGAGGAGAAGAAGACCGAGGGACCACGGGACGGCTCCAGGCGGTCCGCCCGGAGACCCGGCGGCCCCCCGGGCCGTTCGCCTCACGCGCCCTTGTCCGACGACGCGTCCCTCGCCACCGCGGCGCGCTCCCCGTCCGCCGGGGCGGCCTCGACGCTCCGGGCGAGCCCCCGGGCACCGGCTCGGGCGGAGCCCCGGGCCCGTCCTCCGCCGCTCGGGGCGGGGTCCGAAGGGGCCCCGGGAGCGGTCTCTCCCGCCCCCGCCCCGTCGCCGGAGGCGCCGCCGTCCGTCGATGCGCCTCCCCCGGAGGCCTTACCCGTGGCGCCGGCGTCCTTGGCGCGGGTCCGGGGCGTCGGGCGTCGTTCCCGGAGGAACTCGAGGAAGGCGCTCGCGGTGTCGAGCTCCCGCACCGGGAGGGAATCCACGAGCTCGTGGAGGCGCCCTCGCTGCGCCTCCGAGGCCTGGGCCCGGGACTTCTTTCGGGTGCTGACCTCCGGGACTTGCTCGACCTGGGCCACGACCTCTTCCGCGCTGGGCACCCGCCACTGGGGCCGTTCCACGGCTTCGATGCCGTGGGTCTCGAGCCAGGCCTCCATGCAGCTACGGAGGCGTTCCGAGCGGAAGGCGAACCACCGTTCCCGCTCCACCGGGAAGCTCATCAGGACGTCCTTGAAGCGGCGGAAGGCCCCCTTGCCGTCGATGGCGTGGGAGAGCCGCTCCCGTAGCTCGGAATCGTCGACGGTCTCGATGAAGCGTTCCATCCAGCGGTACTGCTCCCGGGAGGAGACGGGGTCGATCCGCAGGTAGGAGTCGTCGGCGGCCACCCGGGCGTGCATCGCCGGGTCCGCCACCCCGTCGACGATCCGGATCACCTCCCCGGCTTCGAGCTGGAGGTAGCTGTGAACCTCCGGGGCGTTGTTCTCGAAGGCGTCCTCGAGGGCCTCCCAGGCGACGGGCACCCGCCGGGGGGCGACTTCCTTGACGGGGCGTTTGCCGGCCGGCGCGGGACTGCCGCGCTGGCTCGGTCGTTTATCGGATGACGAGTTGGATTGGTTCATGACGGCCGAACGCTCCGGGTACGTTCGAGAGCCCGACGCCACCGTCCGAGGTGGGCTTCCCGCTCTCCGGCCCCGATCGCAGGCTCGAAGGTGCGGTCGACGTGGTGGGCCGCGATCACGGCAGCGACGTCGGGAAAGAGACCGACCGCCAGCCCGGCGAGGTAGCCCGCGCCGAGGGCCGTGGTCTCGACGGACCCGGGTCGGTCCACCGAGACCCCGAGGAGGTCGGCCTGAAACTGCATGAGAAGGTCGTTCATGGCGGCGCCGCCATCGACCCGCAACCGGCTGATCGGTCGCTCCGCGTCGGCTTCCATCGCCTTGGCCAGGTCGTGGATTTGAAAGCCGATGCCCTCGAGGGCGGCCCGGGCGAGATGCGCCGCCGTCGTGTCCCGGGTGAGACCGGCGATGAGCCCCCGGGCATGCGGATCCCAGTGGGGCGCCCCGAGCCCGGTCAAGGCGGGGACGAACACCACGTCTCCGGTATCCGGCACCCGACGGGCGAGCTCTTCGACGTCCGCAGACCGATCGATGAGGCCGAGGCCGTCCCGCAGCCATTGGACCGCCGCCCCGGCGACGAAGGCGCTGCCCTCGAGGGCGTAGACCGTCTCGCCGGAGCCGAGACGCCAGGCGACGGTGGTGAGCAACCCGTGGCGGGAGGGGACCGGGGTGGTGCCCGTGTTCATCAGCAGGAACGCCCCGGTGCCGTAGGTGCA
>DAPKRP010000365.1:0-1914 GCA_031800515.1 Polyangiaceae bacterium LLY-WYZ-14_1
CGCGCTCGGTCTCGTCGAGGCGTTTCTCGATCGGCGCTACGGCGAGGCGGAGCGCGTGGCCTATCTGCTCCACGGCGTCGGTAGTGGCGCCCTCCGAGATGCGGTGCGCACCCAGCTTCGCCGGGATTCCCAGTACGTGCGCCGGGCCCGACCCGGGACGCTCGAAGAAGGCGGAGACCGATTGACCGTCGTCTACCTGCGCTGAAAAGGGTCGCTCAAAACAACGCCCCGGTCGGCTGCTTGGACCGACCCTCTGACCGCTCCCATCAGGGGACTTCGGCGATCACGTCCGGCAGCAGGGCGAGGGGCGCGCCGGCCCCGCCCCGCTGGTGGGCGAGGCCGATCGCCCGTTCCACCACCGGCGCGAGGGCGGGGTCCAAGGTGCGCAGAAGAGCCGCGGCGGCCCCGCCCGGGGTGCCGAGCTCGCCACCGTCGGGAGGCTCGACGCCCGCGGACCCCTGGGCGCCGGGGAGGGCATCCCCGAGGAGAAAATCGACCAGGGTGCGGGGCCGCTCCGGCCGCACGACGATCCCGACCTCCCGACGTCCGGCGAGCCCCGCCCGCGCCCGAGCGAGGCGCAGGGCCGCGCCGAAGCCACCCAGCTCGTCCACGAGCCCCTGGTCTCGGGCCTCGACGCCGGACCAGATCCGGCCGCGGCCGAGCCGATCGACGGCGGCGACGTCGAGACCGCGCCCGGTGGCCACCCGTTCGAGGAACAGGCGATAGAAACCGCGGACCTTCTCCGCGAGCATCCGGCGTTCGGGGGCGGTGAAGGGACGGAAGAGGCTCTGGTAGCCGGCCCGATCCCCTCCTTGGATCTGGGTGGTGTGCACCCCGAGCCGGCCTGCGAGGCCGGCGACGTCCACCTTGCCGAAGAAGATGCCGATGGACCCGGTCAGGGTGGCCGGGTCCGCCAGGACCCGGTCGGCGGCGGAGGCGATGTAGTAGCCCCCGCTCGCCGCGACGGCGCCCAGGGAGGCGACGACGGGTTTACGGCGTCGGGCGCGGCGCACCGCGCGCCAGATGCGGTCCGAGGCGAGGGCCGAGCCCCCCGGGGAGTCCACCCGGAGGACGATGGCGGCGATCGCCGGGTCCCGGGCGAACCCCTCCAGGACCTCGACGACGGTGTCTCCACCGGTGAGGTGCACGTCGAGGATGGGGATGTCCACGTTCCGGCCGTCGACGATCTGCCCGTCGACCACGACGACCCCGATCCGGGTGGGGCGGCCCCAGCGGTCGTCCCCGTCGAGGGGACGGGCCTGGACCCGCCGGAACCCGGTGCCGAGCACCTCCGTCAGAGGCCCGCTGAGCTCCCGGTCGTCCGCCAGCCCGGTGACGAGACCCGCGGCGACGGCCTCCCGGGCGGTGTAGGGGCCTTCGTCGATCACCTCGGCGGCCCGCTCGGGGCTGGCGTCGAGCGCCGCGGCGAGGTCGTCCACCAGTGCGGCGCGAACGTCGTCGACGTAGCGACGTCGGACGGCGAGGGCAGGGGCGCTCGGCCGGCGGTTCTCGAACTGCTCCGGCGCGCTCTTGAAGCGGCCGATACGGAGGAAATCCGCACGAACGCCGAGCCGCTGGAGCGCCTCGCCGAGCACGATGACGGTGGTGGCGGGCCCGGTGACCTGGATGCCCCCCGCCGGGTCGAGGACGATCGCGCTGCCCCGCAGGCAGGCGAGCCATTCCGGCCCGCTGGGTGCCTCGAGCTGGCAGACGACGGGTACCCCCCGCCGGCGCAGGTCCGCGATTCCTTCCCCCAGCTCGCTTCCGATGGCGACCCCCATCCCGGTCCCCCGGAGCCTCAGGAGCACCCCGGCGAGCGCTCCTGGGTCGGCGCCCAGGCGGTCGAGATAGGCGAGGATGCCCGGGAGGCGGTGGGGGTCGAGGTCTCCTCGGAGAGGCAGCTCGACGAGCTTG
>DAPKRP010000366.1:0-8153 GCA_031800515.1 Polyangiaceae bacterium LLY-WYZ-14_1
GGCCCGGGGAGGCGGCGCTCTTCGCCGGGGACCGGGTCCATCGGGATGGGGCGGTGGGGCTCCTGCTCTCCGGAAACGTCCGGGTGGATCCCATCGTGGCCCAAGGTTGCCGCCCCATCGGCGAGCCCTTCATCGTGACCCGCTACGAGGAGAACCTCATCCTGGAGCTCGACCGGGGGCGCCCCCTCGACGTGCTTCGGCGGCTCGCCGAATCCCTCCCTCAACGAGATCAATCGCTGCTCCGGCATTCCCTTTTCCTCGGGGTACAAATGCGGGAGCAGCGGGGGCCATACGTCAAAGGAGATTTCCTGATCCGCAACCTGCTCGGCTTGGATCGGGACCGGGGGGCGCTGGCGGTGGGGACCCGGATCGAAGACTATCAGGTGGTCCAGTTTCATCTCCGGGACGCGGAGACCAGCGCCGACGACTTGCGCTGGCATCTGGCGACCTACCGGGAGACCGCCGGCGCCGACGACCCCGGCGGCCCCGCCGGCGCCCTGTTGTTTTCCTGCCTCGGCCGGGGAGAAGGCCTCTACGGCGAGCCCGGCCATGACAGTCGGGCCTTCCGTGAGGAGCTTGGCGAGCGGGTCCCCGTCGGCGGCTTCTTCTGCAACGGCGAGATCGGCCCCGTCGGGGGCCAGACCTTCGTCCACGGCTACACCAGCAGCTTCGCCGTCTTCCGCCCCCGGGAGCACTGACCCTCGGAAGCACGGACGTCCCGGCGCACGTCTTCGTCCACCGCACGGCCGGGACCGGGGCGCGGCGGGGTGCCCCAACCGTGCCGTATCGCGTCGCTCACCGGATGCGCCCGCCTCCCGGGCAGAGCCCGTAGCCTGGCACGGGGGGTGAACCGGCTCCTGGCGGCGGCCTGCCTCGGTGAAGGCGGTGACGCCCCGGGAGCCCCATGCCGTTCCGAACCATCTTCGCCTCCGTCGTCGTGGGGACCGCCCTCCTCGCCGGCGCCTTCTTCATCCATTCCCTCCGACCGGAGCGTGAGGTCCGTCAGCCGACGGAGGCCCTGGTACGCGCGTCCGGCAAGTGCGCCCAGTGCCATCGGGAGCAGACCGCCGCCATCGTCCACGAGTACGAGCGGAGCGCTCACGCGGAAGAGGAGGTCAACTGCCTCGAATGCCATGGGCCCGCCCAGGGGCAGGCGTCGCGGGAGCACCGGGGCTTCGTGCTGGCCGTAGAGCTCACCGCGAAGAACTGCGCCCGGTGCCACGACGAACAGTACACCGAGTACCTACGCAGCCGGCACGCGGCCCCCGCCTGGGCCGCGGTGGCCGGGGCCGCCGACTTCGAGCCGGAGCAAGTCGCCCACGCGGAGACCTTCCATCCGGGGGCCGTCGACCGTCCGCCGAACGAGCTCGCCCGGCTGGAGGGGCCGGCGGCGACCCGACGGGGCTGCGAAGGTTGCCACGCCGTCGGTCAGCCGAACGCCGATGGCTCCATCGGGAGCTGCACCGACTGCCACTCCCGACACTGGGCGTCCCTCGAGCTGGCTCGGGCGCCACGGACCTGCGGCCAGTGCCACATGGGGCCGGACCACGCGCAGCTCGAAATCTACGAGGAGTCGAAGCACGGGGTGCTCTACGAGGCTCACCGCCTCGGGATGGACGTCGGCTTCGGCGCCGATGAGCTCGAGCCCCAGGACCTGCCCGTCCCCGTCTGTTCGACCTGCCACATGGGGGGCATCGGGGGGCAGGAGGCGACCCACGACACCTCGGTCTTCCTCTCCTATTACCTGTTCGCCCCCATCTCGGAAAAGCGTCCTCATTTCGCGCGGAATCAGGCCCGGATGAAGGATCTTTGTAATGAATGCCACACGTCGGACCATACGGACGACTACTACGAGGGGGCGGAGGCCGTCCTCCAGACGACCAACGAGCGGGTTCGGGAGGCTAAGGCGATCTTCGTTTCCCTTCGGGAAGAGAAATTGTTGACGCCGGACCACCTCGATGAACCGATCGAGTTTCTGTATTTCGACCTCTGGCACTACCACGGTCGGACCGCGAAGCATGGTGCCTTCATGGGCGGCGCGGACTACGTGCAATGGCACGGGAACTACCCGCTGTTGAAGGGTCTGGTCGAGCTCGAGGACGAAGCCGCGTCTCTCCGGTCGGCGGCGGCGGCGGCGGACGGCGACGTCATCGAAGAGCAAGACGAAGAGACAGCGGCGGCGGCGCCCGGCGCTCCCCCCGACGACGGAGAGCGGGGCGCACCGTGAGCTCTGCCGATTCCAGCGGGTTTGGCCGGGCGGAGGTCGGAGCGGCTTTCCGGGAGCGCATCCCCGCCCTGCTCCTCCGTCCCGACGCGCTCCTCGAGCTCTTTCTGGGCTTCAACCTCGCATTTCTCGCCGTCGACATCTTCGTCGCCCACCGGCTGCACCACCCGGTGCCCTGGACCGCGTGGATCCCCTTCGTATTCTCTCTGGCCGCGCCCGCTGCCCTCGGGCTCGCCGTCTGGCTCCGAGGTGCCGTCGCCGGGAGCGGGAGGCGAGGGAGCGCCGGCCGCCGGGAACGGGCCGCCTGGTGGGTCGGCGTCGCCGTCGGCATCGCCAGCGTCGGCGTCGGTGGGCTCGGCCTGGTGCTCCATCTGGAGAGCCGCTTCTTCCAGGAGCTCACCCTCGAGGGCTTGGTCTACAGCGCTCCCTTTTCGGCGCCGCTGGCCTACACCGGGCTCGGCCTTCTGGTGCTGATGAGCCGTTGGCTGTCGCCGACGGAGGCGCGACAGGTCGCTCCTTGGGCCGGCTGGGTGCTGGTGCTGGCGGCGGGGGGCTTCGCCGGCAACTTCGCCCTCTCCCTGGTCGACCACGCTCAGAACGGCTTTTTTCACGCGAGCTAGTGGGTGGCGGTCGGGGCCGGAGCCTTTGCCATCCCCATCACCCTCTTCGCCGCCCGCCCCGGGGCTGCCCGAGGCGAGCTCTGGGCCGCCGCCGCCGCCGCCGTCGTCCACGCCCTGATCGGCCTGGTCGGGCTCGGCCTTCATCTCCGGGGCATCCTGGCCTTGCCCGGCTCCCTCTGGACCTCGGCGCTCTACGGGCCGCCCGTGTTCGCCCCGCTCCTCTTCCCGGACCTCGCCGCTCTCGCCGGGATCGGTCTTGGCGCGAAGCTTTCCCTCGGCCAGGCCGAAGAGGAGTAGGGACAACCAGGCGTTTACCCCCGAACGGATCCGGTGGATCTTTAAGGGCGTGACCAAGTCTCCTAGGCCAGGGTGGGCTCGGACCCCGCCCGAGTCCTCGAAGGGGCCCGACGCGGGAGCCGGGGAGGTCGCCTTCGTCCTCCGGCCCGTTCCCCCCGGAGAAACCCTGCCGCTGCGCCAGCGTGTGCTCCGGCCCCACCAGCCCCGCTATCGATGCGTCTTTCCCGGGGACGAGCTGCCCGAGGCGCTGCACGTCGGCGCCTTCCTCGGAGGCACGACGGACGCCTTCGCCGTGGCCAGCATCTTTCCGGAGCGCGACCCCCGGGGCGAGGCGCCGGAGGCGGATTGGCGAATCCGGGGGATGGCCGTCGTCGTCGATCGGCGCCGGACCGGCGTGGGCCGCGCCCTGGTCCAGGCGTTGCTGAACCACGCCGCCGCCCGCCGGGGCAAGGCGGTCTGGTGCAATGCCCGCACCCCGGTCAGCGGGTTCTACGAGCGCCTCGGCTTCCGCCGCGCCGGCCCGGCCTTCGACCTACCCGGGATCGGCCCCCACGTCGTGATGACCCGCGGGATCGGAGCCGCGGGATGACCCGTCCTCCCGCCCCGAGGCCCCGCTTCTCCCATCGTCTGGTCGTCCGCTACGCGGACACGGACGCCCAGGGTCACGTCTATTTCGCCAACTACCTGACCTACTGCGACGAGGCCCTCACCGGTTATTTCCACGCCATCGGCCTACCCCCGAAGGAGCTCGTCTCCCGGGACGGGGTCGACCTGGTCTACGCGCGGACCGAAGTCCGCTACCGGGGGTCGAGCTACGTCGAAGACCGCCTGGACATCCACGCCCGCATCTCCCGGCTTGGCCGCACCAGCTTCACCAGCGAGGCGGTGATCCACCGAGCCGCCGCTCCCGACCTCCTGGCCACCGCCACCCTGGTCAGCGTCTGCGTCGACCCCGCCACCCACCGACCCGCTCCCGTCCCGGAACGACTCCGCGCCCTGGTCCACGCCTACGAGGGACCTGGTGCCGTCGAAGACGTCCTCCACGGCGAGACGGGGTACTAACAGTCCGGCTCGTCTGCCGGGAGTGCCGGGAGGTCGGGATGCGGCAGGGGGGCGCGGGGCTGGCAGCGGGGGCACCAGTAGGTGGTCCGGGCCTGGGCACCCTGCTTGCGAGCGGTGACGGTTCCGCCGCAGCGGAGGCAGGGGCGGCCGGAGCGGCCGTAGACGTGATAGCGGGGGGCGCCGGGATGACGACGATGCCAGGCGTCCGGGGTGGTGGTGCGGGCGCCAGGGCGCCGGTTACGTTGGAGCTGGTCCCGGGCCTCCTCGTAGAGACCGCGAAGGGTATCGTCGTCCAGGTGCCCGACCCGGGCCCAGGGATGCACGCGGCGCAGGAAGAGCACCTCGCTCTTGAAGACGTTGCCGATGCCCGCGGCGACGGTCTGGTCCAACAGCAGCTCGCCGATGGGGACGTCGGCGTGGACTCGGGCCCGGGCGCGGCGGGCTACCCGATCGAGGTCGACCTCGGCGTCGGCGGTGAGGTCCGGACCGAGCCGAGATAACGCCCCCTGGGCCGCCGACGAGCTCGCCCGCCCGAGGGCGACCTGGGTCGCCCGGAAGCAGACGAAGACCTGGGCGTCCGTCTCCAGGACGACGACGGCGACGCTGCGGGACCGCCGCCAGGGCTCCCCCTGACGATAGCGGTGCCAGATCCCCTTGAGCCCGAGGTGCGTGCGGAGCACGACGCCTCCTTCCATGCGCACGAGGAGGTGCTTGCCGTGGGCGTCCACGGCTTCGACCCGACGGCCCCGCAGCCCCCGGACTTCTCCCCGGTCCCGAACCCAGACCTTCCGCAGGGGACGGCCGACCAGGTCGGGCCGCATCCCGGCGGCGAGATTGTAGAGGGTATCGCCCTCGGGCACCGAACCACGGTAGCCGCCGTCCGTGCGGGCGCCAGGTGTCGACGGGTCAGAGGGTCGGTCAACATAACCGACCGGAGCGTCACCTTTCTTTGACCGACCCTCTCAGGAAGGGAGGGCGGTCGCCAAGGTGGAAGCGGGTCGGGGGTCGCCTACCACCGGCCCGTCCGAGACCGGGGGAGGGGGCGTCGTGCCCCGTCCCGCCCACCATCTCCGAGCGCACTCCTCGTCCCAGTCCTTGGCGCAGGCGCACCCGAGGAGCGCGGCGCGGAGCGCCAGCGCCGAGGCCGGCCGATCCTCCGGGTCCTTCGCCAGCGACCCAAGCACGACGGCTTCGAGGTCGGCCGGGAGCGGGGTGCCGAGCACCTCGGACGGGCGACGCGGTTTCTCGTGGAGGTGGGCGGCACAGACCTCGACGGCGCTGTGTCCGATGAACGGGGGGCGGCCGACCAGGAGGAACCAGGCGGTGCAGGCGAGCGCGTAGAGGTCCGCACGGGCATCGACTTCGTCCGGCGAGACGATCGATTCGGGGGCCATGTAGAGAGGCGTACCGACGACTCGCCCCGGGCCGCTCAGCGTCGCTTCACCGAAGGACCCGGCCGCGCGGGGACGGGCGTCGTGTCCGGGTCCATGACCCTCCGCGCCGAGCTCTTTGACCAGCCCGAAGTCGACGACTTTGACGAGGTCCGGTGCGCTCGTCTGCCCGGTCACGACCAGGTTGGCGGGCTTGACGTCCCGGTGGACCAGGCCCCGGCGATGGGCGGCCTCGAGGGCGCTCGCCGCCTGGGCGACGAGGTGGATCACACGGCCGGGCGGCTGAGGGCCGTGGGTTTCGACCAGGGACTGGAGGTCGACCCCCTCGAGGAGCTCCATCACGTAATAGAAGATGCCGTCCGGCGTGCGGCCGTAGTCGAAGACGACGACCGCGTTCGGATGGGAGAGGAGCGCCGTCTGCTGTACCTCCCGCTCGAAGCGGGCGATGGTCGACGCCCCTACCCGGTCCGGGCGGATCGTCTTCAGCGCCGCCGGCCGCTTGAGGAAATGGTGCCGAGCCCGGTAGACCATGCCCATGGCGCCAGCCCCGATGGGTTCTTCGAGGGTGTACTCGCCGAGCCGTTGGGCGGCCTCAACCTCGCCCCGAAGCCGATAGATGACCCGGGCGACCAGAGCCGAAGCGATCGAGAACGCGATTCCCCATATCCCGACGACCCAGGCCCAGTCGGCGGCGGCGTAGCCATGCCGGGAGCCGCTCTGCCAGGCCGCCCAGACGTTGAGGCTGGTGGCGGCGAGCCCCAGGACCAAGGTGCGGCTCGACCGGGTGGGGATGATGGCGGCGCGGCTCACCAGGACGAGGAGGAGCCCCGGCAGGAGGCCCACGGTGCGCGCGCCGGGATCCGCGAGCAGGTGCATGAGCGCGAGGCCGGCCGCCAGGGTGGCCGTCACCCCCAGGTCGAGAAGCTCGGCCCAGGGGAGGGACAGGCGCCTCCCTCGCAGGAAGATGGCCAGCCCGGAGGCGAACATCCCGATCCCGAACAGCACGACGAGCATCCCCGTCGGCGCCGGACCGGCGCCGTACACCCAGCGATTCCGGACGTAGTCGTGGACGGCGAAGCCCAAGGCGAAGGCGCCGAGGGAGCCGACGTAGACCCGGAGCCGGGCGCTCAGCAGGCGCTCGTCGCTCGTCGCGCTCGGGGAGAGCAGCCCCAGGATCTTCCCTGGTACGGATGACGGGGTTCCGGCCCGCGGGTCTCGGCTCACGGTGCGACCCCAGGTCCCGGAGGGCCGTCCGTGCCGGGGAACGTGGCGTCGATGAGCACGGAGCCCAGTCGTACTCGCGAACCGGAGCCGTGCCAGTCGGACGGTGCTCGCCATCTGCCGGGGAACCGCTAACCTCCAGCGCAAGTTTACCCTGTGGCGGTATTTCGTGCCTGACTCCCCCCCGATCGTCGAACGACGGCTGTCGACCCTGATCCCGGCCTCCCGCGCGCCGGAGAGCCGGATGTTCACCCACCCGTCTCGGGTGGTGGACTACTACGTGCCCCGGGTCGAGGAGGTCATCCTGCCCGCCGTCGCTCGTCCGGAGCGGGAGCGGACCTGGACCCTCTGCCGGGGGATGCTCCCCCATCCCTCGACCAGCCTGAAGGCCAAGGTCCGCCAGGCCTGGAAGGATCCCCAGGTGCTCACCGCCGTCGAACGCCGGGACGACCGGATCTTCTTCGACGTCCGGAGCGATACGGACCGAAATCCCTTCCACGTCCTGGCGACCGCCGTGCTGTTCTTGATGTGCCGCCGCGCCCTGGACGATGCGGGGCTGCCCGGCGGCGAGCTCACCGTCGTGCTCAAGGCGGCACCGTCCGGGCTCGCTCGGACCGTGTTCGACCTGCTGGGGATCGCCTGGATGGGGACCGACCGAAGGCTCTTCGGCCGCTACGTCCCGGAAACCGCCCCCGAGCCTCAGGACATCTTCCCCTTCCTCGACGCCACCCTGGGTGCCCCCTTCGACGGCTACCGGCGAGATACCCCCAAGCGGGTCTTCTTCCCCCGAAAGGGTGCCCGGGAGATCGAGAACACGGAGGAGGTGTCCGCGTTCCTCGCCCGCTACGGGTTCGAGACCATCGCGCCGGAGACCCTATCCATCCCGGACCAATGGTCCATCGCCCGGAACGCCGAGGCCGCCGTCGTGGTCCACGGGGCGTCCTGGTGGAGCTTCTTCCTGTCTCGCTTCGGCTTGGACCGGGACCCGGCGACGACGGCGCCGCCGGTCTTCATCGACCTCTACTCCCCCGCCTTCACCGTGCAGGTCACGAACGAGCTCGCCGAAGCGGTCGGCGCCCGGTACTGCGCGGTGCGGGGACAGCTCACCCCGGACATGCTGAAGAAGCTCGACTTCGACCCCAGTCCGGGTCCGCCGAGCCCCCTCGTCGATCCCGCCCCCTGGCCCTTCCGGGTGAGCACGGAGGCCGTCCGCCGGGCCCTCGCCCACGCCGAGCTCACCCATCCGGCGGGGGGCTGACGGGCCGGTCCCTCTCACCGTGCCGCCAATACGACGCCTTTGTGGTCGGTGGCGAAGGCGGCCTGGCGCAGGAGCGTCAG
>DAPKRP010000367.1:0-2744 GCA_031800515.1 Polyangiaceae bacterium LLY-WYZ-14_1
CCGCAGCCGGGCGCACCCCAGCCCCCGGCGGCGCCCGCCGGGGGGGCTGCCCCTCCGCCGATGCCGGGCGCGCCGGGCGTGCCGAATCCATTTCAGCCGAAGGGCCTGCCGGGACCCATGGCGGCGGCGGCGCCCGCGGCCCCCGTGGGGGACCCGGACCCGGAGCTCGTCCAGTACGGCATCGTCGCGAGCGGTCCGCCCATCCGCTCCGAGGACGTCGAGACCAGCGATCAAGCGATCGAGGTCGTCGTCATGTGGGGGGACCGGGCGGTGCTCCACGTCGAGCACCTCACGCCGCCGCGGAGCTACTACCTCGGGGACCGAATCGACAAGAAGGGCAAGCCCGACGGGGTCGACTACCTGATGGCCAGCGAGGTCGTCGGCGGTGAACGGGTGCCCCTGGTGGTCGCCGAGGGTGGGGCGAGCCCGATGGTCGTCATCCCCCCGGGAGCGCAGGGGGAGCTCAGCGTGGGCGATCGGCGTCAGTCCCTCGACGAGCTCCAGTCGTCGGGGCAGCTCCCGCCGTCGTCGGAGCTTCCCGGAGCCTCTCAGCTCGCGCTTCCCGCGGACGGCACGGTCCGCTTCGCCCGGAACGGCTTCACCTTCATCGTGCGCTCGACGGTGGCGGGGAAGGCCCTCGCCGGCGGCACCCAGATCGACTGGCAGCCCCTCGCATACGTGGGGAGCTCGCTGGGGATCTTCGCCGCGTTCCTGGTGATGTTCTACTTCCTGCCGCCGAACCCCTCGTCCCTGTCCCTGAACGCGATCGACACCAACTCTCGTCTGGTCAAGTACCTGATGGAGCCCCCGGAGACCCAGGAGGAAGAGCTTCCCGACTGGCTCCAGAACAACGCCGATGACGAAGGCGGCGAGGGCAAGCGTCACAAGGACGACGAAGGCCAGATGGGGGAGCGGGATAAGAAGAAGACGAAGAACAAGTACGCCATCGAGGGCCCGTCGGACAACGAGGACCCCACCATGGCGCGGGAGCGTCAGCGGGAAGAAGCCCGGACCGCCGGCGTGCTGGGCGCCCTCTCGCAGCGAATGGGCGCCTTCAACTCGCCGACCTCTCCCTTCGGCGCCGATGCCGCCCTCGGCGTCGACCCGATGAGCGCCCTGGGCGCGATGATGGGCGACCAGATCGGTGAGAATGCCGGCTTCGGCGGCCTCGGTCTGCGGGGCACGGGCCGGGGCGGCGGCGGCACCGGCGAGGGCACCATCGGCCTCGGCAGCCTGGGAACGATCGGCCACGGTGGTGGCGGCGGCTCGGGCTCGGGCTACGGGCGTGGCGCCGGCGGCCTCGGGGGCCGCGCGGCCCGGGTGCCGCGGATCCGACAGGGCACGGCGGACGTCCGGGGCTCCCTGTCGAAGGAGGTCATCCGCCGGGTGATCCGACGCCACCTCAACGAGGTTCGGTTCTGCTACGAGCAGCAGCTCAATCAGCGTCCCGACCTCGAAGGACGGGTCATCGTCAACTTCATCATCTCCCCCTCGGGCGCTGTGCAGGCGTCTTCGGTGCGGAACTCGTCCCTCGGGAACTCCGCAGCGGAAAGCTGCATCGCCAGCGCCGTACGCCGGTGGAACTTCCCGGCTCCCGACGGCGGCGGCATCGTCGTGGTCAACTATCCCTTCGTGCTTCAGCCGACGGGCGGCTGACCGGGATGGGACGCCATCTGACGACGGCTGCGGTGGGGGCCCTCCTGGTCGCCCTGACCACCGCGGGCAACTGTTCCCGGGCTCGGGTCGAATCCATCGGGAAGATGAACGAAGGCGTGATGCTGGCCCAGCAAGGGCGCCACGTGATGGCGGTCGAAGCGCTGGAGCGGGCCACCGCCATCGACCCCACCAACGAAAAGGCCTTCTACAACCTGGCCCTCGTCCACCTCGAGCTCAACAAGCCCGAGCGGGCGGGGGAGGACCTGGAGCAGGCCATCGCCGCCGGGGGTGAATACGCCCTCTACTACGAGAAGCTCGGCCTCGTTCACGCCAAGCAGGAAAAGTGGGACGACGCGAAGGAAGCCTTCGAACAGGCCCTGGAGCTCGACCCGAACTTCGCCCGGGCCCACTATCGGCTCGCCCGGGTCTACGAGCAGCTCGACGACCCGCAGCAGGCCCTCGAGGCGTACACGGAGGCGATCAAGAAGGGGCCGCGCTTCTTCGAGGCCTACTCGTCCCTCGGGCTCCTCTACGCGGATCTGGGGTACCCGGAAGAGGCCAAGAAGGTGCTGGAAGGTGCCCTCGACGTGGTGCTGGAGGGGAGCGACCAGGAGGCGGAGGTTCGACTGCTCCTGGGCACGGTTCACCAGGACCAGGAAAACTACGAGGCAGCGATCGGCGAGTTCAAGCGCGCCCTGGAGCTCGATCCCGGCAAACGAGACGCCTTGTTCAGCTTGGGCTGGGCCCTGGCGGAGACCGGGGAACGGGAGGAAGCCCGGCGCTACCTGTCCCGGTACGTCGAGGTCGCGGGGGCGGAAGCGCCGGAGCACTACGTCCGCGCCGCCCGGGACCGGATGGCCGAGCTCGACGTCGGGCCCTGAGAGGGTCGGTTATTTCGACCGACCCTCTGAGAGGGTCGCTCAACGGAACGCTCCGGTCGCCGCGGTCGGTTTTTTCGACCGACCCTCGGAGCGCGTGGGCCCCGGTGCGGTGGTCCTCCCCCCCGGGATGGGTCCGGGGGCCGACGGTCGGCCTCGGCCTGAGCCTCCTCGGCGCCGTCGCCGGGCCCGTCGAGGTCGCCGGGTGGC
>DAPKRP010000368.1:0-2002 GCA_031800515.1 Polyangiaceae bacterium LLY-WYZ-14_1
GTCGACATCGTCAACCCCCTGGCGGACCAGGGGGGGGGGGTGGGGCTGTCGTCCCTGCGCCCGGACCGGCTGAACGACCGCTTCTGCGCGGCGCTCAAACGCGCCGGCTACCGCACCCTGACCACGGCGAGCGACGGGGCGAGCCAGCGGCTCCGGGACCTGTTGGACCGGCGGGCGAAGGAAAACCACCTGCTCCGGGTGGCCGAGCTCGCCCGGGCTCACGCCTTCGACCGCTTGAAGCTCTACATGATGGTCGGGGTCCCCGGGGAGACGGACGAAGACATCGACGAGCTCATCGCCTTCGGCCGAGAGGTCTCCCGCCTGGTGCCCCTCTCCCTGGGCATCGCGCCCTTCGTCGCCAAGCGGAACACGCCCCTCGACGGGCTGCCCTTCGCCGGGATCAAGACCGTGGACCGTCGGCTCGACCGACTGCGGCGGGGGGTGAAAGGCCGGGTCGACCTCCGAGCGACCAGCGCCCGCTGGGCCTGGGTGGAGTGGGTGCTCGCCCAGGGTGGCCCGGCGGAAGGTCGCGCCGTGATGGATGCCGTCCACGCCGGGGGGCACTTCCGCGCCTGGAAGAACGCCTTCGACGCCCTCCCGGAAAGCCGCCCCCGACGGCCCCTGGCCATCGTCGCCTGAAGACCGCCGCTGCCCTCCGGTCCGGGGACGAACGCTGCTACCCTCCGGCGCCGTGAAGCGCACCGAGTCCACCCTGACCGGCGACGACGGGACGCCGATCTTCCTGCGGCACTGGTCCCCGGACGACGCCTCCGCTGGCGGCGACGCTGGCGACGGGGGCGTCGTGCCCCGGGGGGCCATCCAGGTCGCCCACGGTCTCGCCGAGCACTCCGGGCGCTACGAGGACTTCGCGGAAGCGATGGTCGCCGCCGGCTTCCTCGTCTACGCGAGCGACCACCGGGGGCACGGCCGCACGGTGCTGGACGACCGGGACCTCGGCTTCTTCGCGCCGCCGGAGGAAGACGGCTGGGACCGGGTGCTCGCCGATCTGGCCGTCGTCCAGGCCCACGTCGCCCGGAGCCATCCCGGGCTCCCCCGGCTCCTCGTCGGCCACAGCATGGGATCGTTCCTCGCCCTGGACCTCGTGGCGCGGCTCGCGCCGCACACCTTCGTCGGGTTGGTGCTCTCCGGCTCCAAAAAAGGGGGCGGGCCGATGGTCCAGGCGGGACGCCTCGCCGCCCGGGCGGAACGAGCCCGCCTGGGCCCCCGGGGGCGAAGCCAGGTGCTGAACTTCCTGTCCTTCGGCTCCTACAACCGCCCCTTCCGGCCGACCCGGACCGCCTTCGACTGGCTGAGCCGGGACCCCCAGCAGAACGACGCCTACGTGAGCGACCCCCGCTGTGGCTTCGTCGCCACCACCCAGCTCTGGGTCCACTTCCTCGACGCCCTGGCCCGCCTCGGTCGGTCCGAGACCTTCGCCAGCGTCCCCCGGGAGCTGCCGATCCTGATGATCGCCGGGGGCGACGACCCCGTCGCCAACCAGCCTCCCCCTTTCGAGGCCCTGGCCCAGGCGCTCACCAGCGCCGGGGTCCGCCAGCTGCGCACCCGGCGCTATCCCGGGGCGCGGCACGAGCTCTTTCACGAGACCAACCGGGACGAGGTCTTCCGGGACCTGCTCGGCTGGATCGACGAACGACTGGGTGCCCCATCATGATCGCGCTGCTCGCCTTGGTCTCCCTGTGCCGCGCCGTCCGCGCCCTGCGTCTCCGGGGCGCCCTCTCCGGGCTCTGGCCAGGGGAGTCGGTGCCCCGGCAGGCACGGCCCCTGGGCGCGCTGCTGGTGGCGGCGCTGGTCATCGGCTGCGCCTCCGGAGGCGGCGGCGGACCGATGGACCCAGGGGGGGACGACGACGACGACGACGACGTGGCGGTCGCCGACGCCGGCCCCCCGGTCGACGGCGGCTTCGACGGCATGCCCACCCTCGCCCCGGAGCGGGCGCCGACGCCGGTGGACATCGACGAATGGCTCGCGAGCTACGCCCGCC
>DAPKRP010000369.1:0-4618 GCA_031800515.1 Polyangiaceae bacterium LLY-WYZ-14_1
CGGCACTGCTCACTTTCGACATCCTCTCCAGGGCGGCTACGTCGCCGCCGTACACGTCAAGAAGGCATCAGGCCGTACGGAAATTTCGCCAAGTGTCTAGAATTCGAGAGGACCTCATCGCCGGAGAGGATCCGCACCCAACTCGGACTGCAGGTGTCCCCGGCAGGCCCAAGGCAGCAAGGGATCTTCGACGTAGTAATTCCACTTTTCGATCCCGCATGGTTCGCTCCAGTAGTCATCGCTGGTGCATTGGGTGCCGTGTGGTGGGCACGAAGCATGGCTCTGTGCGGGTGCGAGCAGAACGAGAACTGGCAGCGCGAGGAAGCTCGTCGCGAGCCTCAGGAAGGGGGAAGGGGGGGTTCGACATCACATTCTCCAGACTCAGCGCATGAGTTTTGAAAGTTGCCTTTACAGGCATGGCGAATCCGATATTGGGTGCGTAACTCCTCCGATGGGAGTTTTCAAGTCGCGGCCGTCTCGACGGGACGATCTCGGAGGGGAGCCCTATGGAGCATGGCCTCCGCGGTTTCGGACTCAGCGCGGATCCGGACACGCTTGAACCTTCGGGGGCTCCTTCACGACTGCTTGGCCGCTATTGCGAGGAACGTGCGCCTCTCTCGCCGTCCGCCCGTGGGCACTCGCAGCCAAGCCGGGACTGCGCCTTGCCGCCGACGTGGAACGATCGGCTGGCGCCTCGGCGGAGGGGCGCGAAGCCGCGCCCCAGCCTAGACCTAGACGATTCCGCCACCAGTACAGTCGCTGAGGCGTCAGACCTTGCTCGCGAGCGAAGGCGGCGACCGACTGACCGCTTCGCTCCAGCAAGGCCAGGATCTCCTCAGCCTTGGATTCAGACCATCCCGGAAGAACGACCCGATAGACCATATTGGGTGGAGCGCAGGTTCGCGAACCCGAGATATGCGGCTCCGGAAGCTTACCTTCGTCACACCGCTTCAACCTCATTCGCGTCGGTGATTGCGACCACGCCCTCGGGCACACGAAACCGTCGCGTCTTCCACGCACCGGGCAGGGTCAGATGCACCTGCGCCGGCAGCGCGTCGGACAGCCCGTGCAGCGCCAGCGCCGATTCGTGCGACAGCACGCCGGCATGCTCGGACCACAGCCAGACGGTCACCAGCTCCTCGTGCTCGCCGGCGGGGAAGTGCACCAGCCGGTAAATTCCCCGCCGAACCCGCAGCATCCGCCCGCCCCGAATGTGATGGACCAGCAGCTGTGGCGAGTACCCCGCCTCGGACGCCTGCTGGGTCGTGAACAGCCCCTCCTGCGCCGCGGCGATCTCGTAGAGCCGGTCCCACTCGGAGTTCTCGGAGGTGTCTCCAACCATGCACAAACAGTAAGCGACGCTTTAGTTTCGTGCAGGGCTGTGGCCGCACGGTTCTCGAGCCGGGCTTTGGTTTCGTGCAAGTCGCATGACGGCGACCTACTGAGATCACGTCTCCCTTCATGTTTTGTGTGCCGAACGTGTCGTACGACGCCACGGCCCGCACTCGAACCGTCGGTGCTGGTGACGACGGGACGATCTCCGGACGGCCGCCCGCCCCGCTCAGTGCCACGTCCCCCGGATGCTGAAGAGGTAGGTCGACGCGTCCGGATTCGCCTCGTCCCCCGGAAGCACCTGAGCCGAAGGGATCCACGACTCGATGACCAGCGGGGCCGCGCGAGGGGTCCGGAGCTCGCGAGCGTCGGCGACGGCCCGACCGCGGGATGGGCGGTCGACGTCCCGCCTTCCGAGGATGTCGTCCCAGCTCGGCGTCTTCGAGAAGTCCATGAACGCGGTGACCACCGCCCCCAGCGCCAGGCCGCCCGCGCTCCCGGCCAGGATCCCGATCCGCTCGTCGGCGTCGACGAAGGCCGCCGTCAAGACGCCCGCCGCCAGGCCTGCCAGCCCCGAGCCGTTCACCACCGCGAACCGGACCGTCGCCAGCCGAGAGAGCGTCGCCACCGCCACCGCGGCCGCCGCGCCCCCGGCGTCCGCACCCACCGCCGACGCCGTCATCACCGCCCCCACCCGCTGGCGATCGTTCCCGTCGAAGCCGTCGTTCAGGAGCGATCCGGTCCAGCCTCCGAGCCACGCCCCCCAGAGGCTCCCCGCCAGCACCGTGACCGTCTCCGGCACCCCCGGATCGATCAGCTGCCGCAGGTAGAGCCCGTTCAACGTGCCGAGCCCCGCGGTGGCCATCAGCACGCCGGCCGCCTGTCGATCGCTCCCGTCGAGGAGCAGCGTCGTCCCGAGGGAGTGCCAGCTCAGAAAGCTGACCCACGCCGTGCCCAGAGCGACGTCGCCGGCGTCGACGTCCACGTCATCGAGCGTCGCCCCCACCAGGACGCTGCTCGACAGCGACAGCCCGTGAAGAAGGCCCGCCAGCACCCGGTCGTCGGTCGACGTCGCAAGGCCCAGGCCCGCCCCCGACAGCGCGCCGCTCGCGGCGCCCAGCAAGATCCCCTCGCGGGCGGTGGCGTCCAACTCGACGGTCTGATCCAGAACCAGCGCCCCCGCGAGCCCCGCCGTCGCCCCGAACAACAACCCGCCCCCCAGCTGACGGCCCGGGACCGCGCCGAGATCCGGGCCGTTCACGTAGACCGGGACCAACGATCCCCACCCCGCCCCGAGGGCGGCGCCCAGCGAGAGGTTCGCGGCGGTGTCGGGGCCGAGCTCGAGCCGGGGCGCCAAGAGGAGACCGAGACCGAGCCCCGCCACCGTCCCGCCGTTCACGAGCGCGATGTTCGTCCGGGCGTCGGACCCCGGAATCAGCAGCCCCAGCCCGAGGGCCATGCCCGCGGTGTTGGCGGTCAGCGCCGCGCTCTCGAGCACGTCGCCCCCCGGCACGTCGATGAGCTGCGTCAGCGCGAGCCCGGTGGCGAGCCCGGCCCCGGTGCCCACCAGGAGACCGCCGCCGACCTGCTCCGCGGAAGGGTCTTCATCGGCTCCGCCCCCGGTGAGGTCGGCGATCGCGACCCCCAGCGACGTGCCCACCACCCCGGTGAGGGCGATCAGGCCGGGATCGCCGGCGTCGAGCTCGAGCCGATCGCCGACCGCCAAGCCGAAGGCGTACCCGCCGAGCCCCAGCCCCTGGATGAGCCCCGCCGCCTCGGGGCGAGAGAGCGACGGGAGCATGAGGCTCAGTCCCCCGCCGGTCATCGCCATGGTCGCCCACGCGCTCCCGCCCAGGGCCAAGCCGCCCGCGCCGAGGTCGGTGACCTGCGCCAGGCCCGCGCCCAGGACCAGCCCGGCGCTGGTCCCGAGCAGCACCCCGCCCCCGATCTGACGATCCCCCACCTCGTCCCCCGCGGGCGTGAAGGTCGGGGCGAGCAGCCCACCGTGCAGCGCCCCCACCAGCCCGGTCATCCCGACCAGGGCCCCGTCGAGCCCCTCGTACCGGGTCACCGGGGCCAGGGCGTAGCTCAGCGCCGCCGACGAGAGCCCGAAGCCCACCATGAGCCCGGCCAGATCGGTCCGGGTGGGATCGTCGAGCACGAGGGTCGCTCCGCCGCCGAGGGCCTGACCGAGGACGCTGCCCAGCGCGATCTCGCCCTGTTCGCCGCCGGTCCGAGGCGCGACCTGAGAGAGCAAGACGCCCGCGAGCGATCCGACCCCCGCGCCGACGGTCGCGGCGCCGAGGCCCTCGCGGGCGGTCGCCGACGCGTCGAAGAGCGACGGCACCCACCCCCCGGACGCCGCGCCGACCGCGGTCCCGAGGGCGACCGTGCCGACCGAGCTCCCGTCGTATCGGGTGTGGGGCGCGACCGCGGCGCCGAGGGCCAAGCCCGCGCCGCCGCTGGTCAGGAGCGCCGCCGAGCTCGCCGGGCCGTCGTCCTCGACGATCCCGACCGCCAGCCCGCCCCCGATGAGCGACGACGCGAAGGTGAAGGCCGAGAGCTCGAGCACGTCGCCCGGCGACGGATCGACGAACGGGCTCAGCGCCAAGCTCGAGAGCACCCCGGCCGAGGCCCCGAACAGCGCGCCCCCGCCGACGCGGCGGGCGGAGCGATCCGAGAACAGGCCCGGCACGGTCGCGCCGACCCCCGCCCCCACCGCGGCGCCGAGCCCGGCCAGCGCCCGATCGCCGGCGGTGTACTCGGTGTGCGGCGAGACGACGAGCCCGGTGGCGAGGCCGGCGAGTCCGGTCCCCAGCAACAAGCCCGAGGTTTGTCGAAGCCCTCCGTCCGGCGCGTCGGCGAGCAAGCTCAGGCCGCCGCCGGCCCCCGACGCGAGGCTGGTCCAGACCAAGGTCTCGGCTTCGTGCCGCGCGTCGGTCACGAGAGACCAGACCAGCCCCAGCGCGCCGCCCAGCCCGGCGCCGAACGCCGCGCCGCCGGCGTGCTGCGAGGCGAGGGTCGCGTCGCCGTCCACCAGCGACGGCACCCACGCCCCGAGCCAGCCGAACGTCGCCATCCCCGCGGCCACCGTCCCGGCGTCCCGGGGCTCGAAGCGGGTGCGGGGCGCCACCGCGAGGGCCGCGACGTACGAAGAGAGCGCCAGGCCTTCGACCGCGAAGATGCCGAGGGCGCGATCTCGGCTGGCCAGCCCGAGCCCGCCCCCCATCGCCGCGGCGAAGGCGGACCAGCCCGAGGCCTCGGCGTAGTCGCCGGCTTCGGGGGG
>DAPKRP010000370.1:0-1985 GCA_031800515.1 Polyangiaceae bacterium LLY-WYZ-14_1
GCGGTTTCTACACGAAATCCCGCACCCGGCAAAGGGGGGGAGCGGCACGACGGCGGCGCTTCCTCACCCGCCCCGGACGGCAGCGATGGCTTCCGCGGCCTTCTCGAAGTCGGCGGGGCGCTCGACGTTGACCCGCTGGACCGACTTGTCGATGCGGGCGATGAGCCCGGAGAGCACCCTGCCCGGCCCGACCTCGACGAAGAGCTCGACGCCGTCGGCGACCATCCGGGCGACCGCCTCGTTCCAGCGTACCGCCCGGCTCACCTGCAGGCCGAGGGCGTCCCGGGCCGCCTCGCCGGTGGTGACCGGCGCCGCGTCCACGTTCACGTAGACCGGGACGCTCGGGTCGGAAAAGGCGACCTCCGCGAGATGGGGCCTCAGGGCGTCTTCGGCGGGGCGCATCAAGCTCGAATGGAAGGGCGCGCTGACCTGGAGCGGAATGACCTTCCCCCCCTCGGCGGCGAGGGCCTCTCCGGCGGCGGCGACGGCGGGGGCGGCACCGGCGATCACGATTTGCTGAGGCGAGTTGTAGTTGACGGGCTCGACGGTCCCGTCCTGGGCAGCCGTCACCCGGTCCACCACCGTCCGGTCGAGGCCCATGATCGCGCTCATCGCCCCCTCCCCGACGGGAACCGCCTCCTGCATGTAGCGGCCGCGCACCCGAACCAGGCGGACCGCGTCTTCGAAGGCCAGGGTTCCGGCGAAGACGTGGGCGCTGTATTCCCCGAGGCTGTGGCCCGCGGCGACGTCCCCGCGCTGGCCGAAGGCCCGCAGGAGGGCGACGCTCG
The DNA here is from genome assembly GCA_031800515.1 of Polyangiaceae bacterium LLY-WYZ-14_1. Classification (GTDB taxonomy): domain Bacteria; phylum Myxococcota_A; class Polyangia; order Polyangiales; family DAPKRP01; genus DAPKRP01. The sequence continues at coordinate 789 of DAPKRP010000370.1, forward strand.
CCGTCAGGATGGCCGGCTGGGTGTTCGCGGTGAGCTTGAGGTCCGCCTCCGGGCCTTCGAAGCACAGCCGCGACAAGGGCTCCCCGAGGGCTTCGTCGGCCGCCTGGAAGACCGCCCGTGCCTCCGCCGAGGCCTCGAAGGCCTCCTTGCCCATACCGATCTTCTGGGCACCTTGACCGGGAAAGACGAACGCGACCTTGCCCATGGCGGGGCGTGTACCACGGCACCCGCCGGGAGATCACCCGTCCGAGGGGCCCCGCTGGTACCCTGCCCGGACGTTCGGTCCGGGATACCGGCGAGGACCAGGCGCCGCGAGCGGCGTTCGGGACCGACGCAAACCCGCTTCGAACTTCCGGGTAGGGGTACTACCCTCCCCCGGTGGGACAGGCTGCAGGCAACGCCATCGTGATTGGACGGGATGGAGCGGTCGCGCCGGAGCCGGCCGCCCGGGGTCGCCTGACCCCCCACGCCGGCCGCTACGAGCTGTCCGTCGACGCCCCGGGGCTGCTCGTGCTGCAGGAGGAAAGCGCCCCGGGCCATCCCCGGGACCGGGTGCTGATGGCCGGGGAGATCATCAGCCGGATGACCGTGGTCGAGGTCTGCAACATCCTCGCGTCGACCAACTGGCGGGGCGAGCTCCTGGTGGTGGACCCAGAGGGCGGCCGTCGTGGGCTCACCTTCGATCAGGGCGCCCTCAAGCTCGCCGAGAGCAGCCTCCCCCAGGACCGGCTCGCGGAGGTCCTGCACCGGCACGGATGGCTCGACCGTCCCACCCTGGAGGTGCTCCGGCAGGAGACGGGGGACGACGATCGGGCGCTGGCCTTGATCTGCGTCGAACGGGGGCTTCTCGACCGGGAGGGCCTCTTCGCGAGCCTGCGACGGCAGGCGGAGGACATCTTCTACGGGTCCCTTCTGGTCGGCGACGGCACCTACCTCTTCCGCCAGGGGGAGCGGGCCGACGACCGGGGGGCGGCCGCGGCGACGCTTCACGTTCCTGTGCAGGCGCTTCTGATGGAAGGGGTGCAGCGCATCGACGAGATGGCGTTGTTTCGACAGCGCATCCCCGGACCGGAGATGGTGCCGGAGCTCAAGGCGGACGCTCCGGGGCGGGCCGGGGGTCGGAGAGGCGGATCCCAGGAGCCGACCTTGGCCAAGGTCCTCGGGTGGGTGGACGGCCGCCGCAGCATCGGCGAGATC
>DAPKRP010000371.1:0-1901 GCA_031800515.1 Polyangiaceae bacterium LLY-WYZ-14_1
GGGCCGTGGCCTCCGCCATCGTGAGGGGCGCGCGCTTCAAGCAGCCCCGGCGCCACCGCTTCGCCGGCCCGGTCGCCGTCGACGACCTCGCAGAGGTGTTCCCCACGGGAACCGGGCAGCTGGTGGTCGTCCGGGGGCTCCACTGGCTGGCGTCGGCGCGCCCCGGGGGGCTCGACCCCCTTCGCCACTTCACCGAGCGCCTGGTGGCCGACGGCGGCCGGAACGCCTTTCTGCTGCAGGCGGATGCGGTGGTCTGGACCTATCTCGTCGGGCTCTCCGGGCTAGGGGACGCCACCGGCGAGGTGATCCATCTGGCCCCCCTCGACCGGGAATCCCTGCGCGCCGCCGTGCTTGCTCGACACCGCCTGAGCGGCCTTGGGCTCACCTTCGACCCGGGATCCGAAGGGGGGGTCGAAGACGCCCTGCTCCGGGCAGCAGGCCGGCTTCGTCGGCCCTACGACAGCTACTTTCGACGACTCCACGCGGCCTCCGGGGGACTCGTCCGGGATGCCCTCCGCCTGTGGCTCGCGTCCATCGAGCACGTCGACGGGAAAGCGGACCTCGTGCAGGTCGGCCCCGTGCCGGACAGCGCCCTCCCCGCCCTCCGTGCCCTGCCGGAGGATGCCCTGGTACCCCTGTACACGATCGCCCGGAGCGGTTGGATCGACGCGGCGACCTACGCCCACCTCTTCCGGGTCGACGAGACCCGCGCCGCCGCCCGTCTGGCCCGACTGGAACGCTGGGGGCTCTTGCAGGTGAAGGGCGGCCTCTTCCGGATCACGGTGCACCTCCGGGGCGCCCTCCACCGGGTCTTCCAGGAGCGGGGCTGGGTGTCGACGGGATGAGCGGCGATACGACGAGCGACCTCCCCGGGCCCACCGGCAGGGAAGAGGCGGACGGAGCCGGCGCCGTCTCCGGGGATCCGCCGAGCTGGCTCGAGCCCCTGATCCCCCGGGCCGTCCCCGGCGGCGAGGTGGACACGGTCGCCCTGGTCGCCGTCGTCGGTTTTTTCCTCGTCGTCCGCCTCGCCGGGCGGGGCCGCCAGCAGGTGCGACGCGGGGGCCTCGTCGACCGCGGCCTCGCGCTGATCATACTGGCGGGGCGGCTGGCGATGACCGCCGCCGTGATCGTGCTGCTCGCCAATCTCATCCCGGGCTGGGTGACGCCGGTCGCCCTCGCCGCCCTGGTCGCCGTCGGTTGGTCGGCGCGGGACATCGCACCGGACCTCCTCGCTGGGCTGGTGCTGCTGGCGGAACGCCGCGTACTCCCGGGCATGGAGGTCTCCGCCTCCGGGGTGGAGGGGGTGGTCGAAGCCCGGGGTCTTCGCGCCACGGTGCTCCGGGACGAGCGGGGGCGGCGCGTCACCTTGCCGAACCGTCACCTTCTCCGAGCGCCGCTCCGGGTGCGGGGGGACGGCGGCCGGGTCCACGAGGCGTCGATCCAGCTCCCGGACGGCGCCGACCGGGACGCCGCCGCCCTTCGCGCGGCCCTCCTCGACACGGTGGCGACCTCTCCCTGGGTGCCGGCCCACGCCCGGCCCGAGGTGCGTCGGGACGGGGACGTGCGGGGCCGCTGGTGGGTGCGGACGGAGCTCCTCGACGAGCGCCACGCCGGCTTCTTCGACGGCGAGCTCCTCGAGCGGCTCGCCGAACGCTACCCCGGGATGGCCGGCCCGAGCCCTCCGACCGAACGGGAGAAGGCGGCGGGGCCGGGCGCCCCCCGGGACGCCCCCCCCGAGGAACCGACGACGACGACGACGACCCCATGACCGCGGCATTTCACCCTGGAACCGGCCTTGATCTTCCCGCGACGGCGACTCCATCCGGGGGTCCCATGAGCCTGCTCGCCCGGCGTTGGTCGGGGCTCGCGACGATCCCACGGGTTCCCCTCGCGACCCTCCC
>DAPKRP010000372.1:0-1835 GCA_031800515.1 Polyangiaceae bacterium LLY-WYZ-14_1
CCTGGACCTCGGCCGGGCCGTCATGGGTGAGCTCGACGGTGGCCGATTCGTAGCCGGACCGCTCGAGCCGGAGGATCGTCGGCGCGTCCGGATCGAGGGGGACGTCGACCTCCTCGGGGGTGGTCCCGACGCGCTGACCGCGAAACAGGATGCGGGCGCCCGCGGGGCGGCTGGCCACACGAATCGTGTGCAGGCCGGGCGCGGCGCGCTCCTGAGCGCCGCCGCCTTCGCCCGGCTCCGGATGGGCCTGGTCCCCCTCGGCTTCGGCGCCGGCCGCGTCCGGGTCCCGGGAGCCCCCGATCCCGGGGCCGTCCCCGGTGCCCGCCGCGGATTCGGCCGGGTTCTCCGCGGGGGAGCCCGCCGGCACCGGCTCGTCTCCCGGCCCGTCCCCGATGGGGCCGGCAGGGGCACGCCCGGCTTCGAGGGCGGAGGCGGCGGCGGCCGCGCCCTCGGCGACCCCCGAACGTTGCTCGGCGACCGGGTCCGGCGGGGCCTCGGAAAGCCCCCGCACCAGCTCGTAGACCGGGACGATGGCGGCCAGGGCGAACAGGCCGACGGCGAGCGCCACCTTGCGCCGGTCCGTCCTCGAGGACGGTGGCGGCGCGGGAGGCACGGACGTGGCCTCGGAGATCGAAGGCGCCTCCGGCGAGCGCGGCAGCACCCCCCAGGCGCGCTCCCAGGCGGCGAGCATCGCCTCGGCGTCCCGGAACCGATCCTCCGGGTCCTTGGCCAACGCCTTCAGGATCACCGCCTCGACGGTCTCCGGCAGCTCGGGCCGGAGCACCCGGGGCGCGATGGGCTCCTGGTTCACCTGGCTGGCGAGCAGCTCGAAGAGATCGTTCCCGGGGAAGGGAACGTGGCCCGTCGTCATCTCGTAGGCCATCACCCCCAGGCTGTAGAGGTCCGCCCGCCCATCGATGGCCCGGGAGGACGACCGCGTCTGCTCCGGCGCCATGTACATGGGCGTTCCCAGGATCTGCCCGGTCCCGGTGAGCCGTCCCTTGTCGTCCATCCGGTGGAGCTTCGAGATGCCGAAGTCCACGATCTTCACCCGCATGCCGCCCCGGGCCCGGGTGGACAGGAAGACGTTCTCCGGCTTGAGGTCCCGGTGCACGATCGCGGCCCGATGGGCAGCGTCCAGGCCCCGAAGGATCTGGGACACGATCTCCCGGGACTCGTCGTCCGGCAAGGGCGTGGCTTCGTAGGCGGCGAGGCGGGCCGCCCGTTCCAACCGGTCCCGTAGGTCCTCCCCCTGGAGCAGCTCCATCACGAGGAAGGAGGAGCCGTCGTCGAGCTGCCCGAGGTGGGTGACGCTGACGATGTTCTCGTGATCGATGGCGCTCGCCGCCCGCGCCTCGAGCTCGAGCCGGCGGATGGAGTTCGCGCTCAGAAGGCCGCTATCCCGAATGACCTTCGCGGCGAAGCGCTTGCCCAGGGCGGCGTGCTCGACCTCGAAGACGCTGCCCATCGCGCCGCTTCCGATATGCCGCCGGACCCGGTAGATGCCGCCCAGGACGGTGCCGACGGGAAGATGCCGACGGTCCGCCTCGTAGACCGAACGAGCCTGCTCTTCGGACCAGAAGCCGGCCCGGTTCTGCGTGCCCTGCCGGGCATAGGCGCTCGTCGCCGCGACGTCCGCCGCCGCCTCGGTCACCGTGCCTCGCTGACCGGCGGCGGTCGGCGTCCTGGGATGGGCCCCCGACGGGAGGGTGTCGAGGGAGGCATCCCGTTCGTCTTCGGGCTCTTCCGCGGGCAACGCCGGTCCCTTGGTCTGTCCTGTATCGCGCACCACCGTGTCTCGGGTAAGTATCGTCTCAACTCGCCTCGATGGCGAG
>DAPKRP010000373.1:0-1900 GCA_031800515.1 Polyangiaceae bacterium LLY-WYZ-14_1
CACCGCCCCGGCGAACGGGGCGGGCGCCGCGACCTCGGGCGTCGCCGCAGCCGCCGCCCCCGCCGCCGACCTCAGCGGAGAGTGGGTCCTCGCCGTCGAGTTGAGCAACGGGTCGGGCACCCGACAGGTCACCTTCGAGCAGGAGGGCAACCGCCTCACCGGAACCATCTCCAGCTCCATGGCCACCGGGCCCCTGGAGGGTACGGTGGAGGGCAACCGGGTCTACTTCGTCGCCACCGTCTCCATGAGCACCGCCGACTTCGAGATCGTCTACGAGGCCACCCTGCGCGACGGGCGCCTCGTGAACGGGGTGGTCGACATCGGCGATTACGGGTCCGGGACCTTCACGGGAGAGCGGCGCTGAGGCGGACTCGTCGGCGGGGCGCTCGCCGGCGCCCGCCGGGAATTCCCGGCGAAGGTCAGGCCGGGCCGGGCAATCGCGCCAGATAGTCCTCCAGCGTGTGGATCCCGAAGGCCTGAGGCGCCTTCGTCTCGCCGACGTCGCGCCCCGCCAGCCTGCCCCCCCTCAGGTACTCCTTGCCCATGTGGCGCTGGAAGAAGGCGAGGATCTCGTCGATGGCAGGCGTGTCGACCCCGGCGAGGTCCGCCATCCCCTTGTAGGCGCAGAAGGCCTCGGGGATGTCCTCGGTGAAGTAGCGGTTGTCGAAGTCGAGCGTCCACCCGTCGCCCGCCGGCTTCATGGGGCACCTGAAGCCCCGGAAGCCGTCGTTCGAGCTGAAGACCGTCGCCGTGGTGGAGGTGTCCCGGATCTGGTCGCCGTAGATGTTCTCGATGTAGGTCTTGATGTCGGGGACCTCGCCCGGTCGGCCGATCCTGCCTCCGGTCTTCTCCACCAGGGCGTTCCAGACCGCGATGCGCTCGTCGCTGATCCGTTCGCACCACCGGGCGCTGACGTCGTCGAAGGTCTCGTAGAAGAGTGGATTCGTCGGGTAGACGCTCCCCTCGGCATGGTCGCCGAAGAGTCCGTAGAGGCGGCCCGGGTGGATGTTGGGATTCGAGGCGTGCAGGGTGATCGCCGCGTAGTGCCCCAGCGCCCGCACCGGCCGTTCCAGAAGTCCGGAGAGGAGGCGGGCCGCCGCCGGGGCCCCCTGGGCGGGAACCGCCGCCAGATCGTAGCTGTCCTTGAAGGCGGCGAGATCGACCCGCCTTCCGAACTCCTCGATCCTGCAGTTCAGGGGCAGGGGAACGATCCCCGCCACGGTGAGCGAACCCCCGGCGATCTCATCGGCGAGCTCCTCCGTGGCGACCAGATCCAGCCCGCCCTGGCCGGGCATGCCGAAGATCGTCGTGCCCGGTGCGAGGTGGGGTCGGATCGCCCGCAGGACGTCCGGAAAGGCGAAAGACGGCAGGGGCATCAGGATCACGTCGGAGTCGGGAACGACCTCGGCCGGGTCGCTGGAGACCAAGGCGGGGCGCGCCGTGTACTCCCGAACGTCGCCGGGAGCGCTGCGATCGACGACGCGGATGCCCCCGCCCTCGTCCAGCGCTTCGTTCAGGCGTTCGGCCTGGTTTCCGTACCCCTCGAAGACGTCGACCGCGTAGCCCCGGTGGGCCAGGTCGGCCATGAAGACGTGCGATGCGTTGCCCGCTCCGACGACGCAGATCTTCGGTTTCGCGTCCATGGCCGGGCCTCCACGGCGGTGCGACGGCGGCAGGCGCCGTCTCGGAATGGATTGCGCACCTGCACGTTGGGGCGGCGGGGGGATTCCGACAAGCCGGATCTGCCGCGGCCTCCGGTCCGGCGTCGGGGACCACCCCCGGCCCACGGGGGGTAGCCGAGGGAGATCGGGGAGTACACCCCTCCCTGCGCGACGCGATCCTCCATCGACCGTGCTCCTCTGCCCGGGAACGCCTGCCGCTCGCCACCGCCGAGTCCCAC
>DAPKRP010000374.1:0-7162 GCA_031800515.1 Polyangiaceae bacterium LLY-WYZ-14_1
AGGGCCGGCAGGTCCTCGCGCCCGGGGGCCGCGGGGGCCCTCAGGCCGGCGGCGAGGTCCACGCGGTCGAACAGCGTCCACGGCGCCTCTCCCGGGGCGAGGCCGACCACCCGCACCGCGGGTCCCCCGGGGATGGGGATGGTCGCTCGCAGCCGACCATCGCCGAGGAGCAGCGGGAGGCTGCCGACGGGGAGCCGCCAGTGGTCGAGCTCCTCCCCCGAGTCCGGGTCGAAGAGGGTGAGCTCGAGCTCGGCGGCCGAGCGACCCGGAAGAAGGCGCCTTCTCCGGACACCACCGTCCAGGAGAGCAGGCGGTCGGGGGTCTGCACGATCTCTCGGCGGTTCCCCTCCGGGTCGATGGACATCGCCTCGACCCCGTCGTCGGCCCCCGGAGCGACCAGGAGCGCGCCCGTCGGGTGGACCGCGAGAAGCCGTGGGCGGCCCCGGCTGGTGGTGCTGGCCGCGTCGACGATGACGGTCGCCTCCCCGCAGCGAAAGGACCAGAGGGACCAGAGGAATCCGAAGTCCGCCTCCGAGGCGGGGCGGGCCGCCGGCAGCATCAGCCACGACGTCCCGTCCGGGGGCGTGGCGACGTCGGCGACGGGGGGGGCGAAGACCAGGCCATAGGCTCGGCGGGGAATGGGCGTTCCGAGGACGCCGGTCTCGTCCACGAGGACGACGCCCGGCCCGCAGGTCGCGCCCTCTTCGGAGGCGTCGGACACGGGCCGCAGGCAGTCGGTCACCAGCAGGGTGCTCCCCCCGCCGGCGGAGAGGGTGCCCGCCATCGGCCGCCCCCCAGCGCCTTCGGGAAGGTGGCTCCCGACGGGCAGGGGTACGACCGTCTCCTGCACCAGAGGCACGCCATCCCCGTCGAGATCGACGGGCTGGCGGAGGCCGCAGCGGGACGGGGCGATCGCCCCGGGGGCCGGCGGCGGGTCCGGGGAACCCGCATCCCGGTGGGGGAGCTCGGGGGAGGCGAGCCCGGTGCGGCCGCATGCTCCCGCGAGACAGAGGCATGCGGCAACGGCGACGAGGAACGGAGCGCCCACGGCGGGCAGTGCGCTAGGGTCGGCGGGGGCCGACCCACCGTTCCGGTCGCGTTACTTTCGGGCTTCTTCCCGCTGCCGGACCTCTTCCTTGACCTGTTCGAGGACCTGGTTCGGAACCGGGGCGTAGTGGCTGAACTCCATCGAGAACTGACCGCGGCCCGAGGTCATGGACCGAAGGTCGCCGATGTAGCCGAACATCTCGCCGAGGGGCGCTTCCGCCTTGATGTGGACGTTCATCGGGCCGGGCTCCTGGGACTTGATGAGCCCTCGCCGCCGGTTCAGGTCGCCGATGACATCCCCCAGGTTGGCGTCCGGGGCGTAGACGTCGAGCTTCATCACGGGCTCGAGGAGCTGGGGCTGGGCCTTCGGCATCGACTGCCGGTAGGCCGCCTTCGCCGCGGTCTCGAAGGCCATCTGGGAAGAGTCGACGGCGTGGAAGCCGCCGTCCCGGAGGACGACCTTGAAGTCCAGGAGGGGGAAGCCGACCAGCGGCCCCTTGCCCTTCATGACCTGGAAGCCCTTCTCGACCGAGGGGATGTATTCCTTCGGTACGTTGCCGCCGGTCACCTTGGACTCGAAGACGTAGCCGGAGCCGGGCTCGCCGGGTTCGATGGTGTAATCGATCTTGGCGAACTGACCGGAGCCGCCGGTCTGCTTCTTGTGGGTATAGGTGTCGTCGACGGGCTGGGTGATGGTCTCCCGGTAGGCGACCTGGGGCTTGCCGACGGTGGCTTCGACGCCGTGGGTTCGCTTGAGGATGTCCACCTTGATGTCCAGGTGGAGCTCGCCCATGCCCTTCATGATCGTCTCGCCGGACTCCTCGTCGACTTCGACGTGGAAGGAGGGGTCTTCGGCGACCATCTTGCCCAGGGCGACGCTGAGCTTTTCGCTGTTCGCCTTGTCCTTCGGGACGATGGACACGCTGATGACCGGGTCCGGGAAGACCATCGGCTCGAGGGTGGCCGGATCGTTCTGGTCCGCCAGGGTGTGGCCGGTCCGCACGTTCTTGAGTCCGACGGCGGCGACGATGTCGCCCGCCCGGGCGACGTCCACCATCGACCGGTCGTTCGCGTGCATCTCCACCATCCGGCCGATCCGCTCGGTCTTGCCGGTGAAGGTGTTCACCAGGGTGTCGCCCTTGTTGATCGTCCCGGAGTAGATGCGGAGGAAGGTCAGGGCGCCGAAGCGGTCGTCCATGATCTTGAAGGCCAGCGCTCGGACCGGACCGTCCGCGTCGACGGTGGCGTACTTGCCCGTCTCGTTGCCCTCGAGATCGATCTCCGGCTGGGGGGGGACCTCCGTCGGATTCGGCAGGTAGTCGACCACGCCGTCGAGGATCTGCTGGACCCCCTTGTTCTTGAAAGAAGACCCGCAGAACGTCGGGAAGAAGGCGAGATTGATCGTCCCCTTTCGAACCAACCGCTTGATGGTCGCGACGTCCGGCTCGGTCCCTTCGAGGTAGGCTTCCATGATCTCGTCGTCCTGTTCGACGGCGGTCTCGATCAGGTCCTGCCGGTACTTCTCGACCTGTTCCTTCATGTCTTCGGGGACGTCTTTGACCTCGAAATTTTCCGGCAGGCCCGAGTCGTCCCAGACGTAGGCCTTCCGCTCGAGGATGTCGACGATGCCGACGAAGTCCGCCTCGGTGCCGATGGGCAGCACCATCACCAAGGGCTTGGCGGCGAGGATGGTCTTGATCTGGTCGACGACCCGATAGAAGTCGGCCCCCAACCGGTCGAGCTTGTTGACGTAGATGATCCGCGCGACCTTCGATTCGTTGGCGTAGCGCCAGTTGGTCTCGGACTGGGGTTCCACGCCACCGGAACCGCAGAAGACGCCGACGCCGCCGTCGAGCACCTTGAGGGACCGATAGACCTCGATGGTGAAGTCGACGTGGCCGGGGGTGTCGATGATGTTGAGCCGATGGTCCTTCCAGAAGCAGGTCGTCGCCGCCGACTGGATGGTGATGCCCCGCTCCCGCTCCTGGTCCATGAAGTCGGTGGTGGCGGCGCCGTCGTGGACCTCGCCGATCTTGTGGACCTTGCCGGTCAGCTTGAGGATCCGCTCCGTCGTCGTCGTCTTCCCGGCGTCGACGTGGGCGAAGATCCCGATGTTGCGATACTTGCTGAGGTCCTGCTGCATGGCCTTTTCCGTAGGGGGCGAACGGCGCGATACGCCGGCGGGCGCGCGGTTTCTAGCGAGTCGATGGCACCGGGGCAAGGACGCCGCCCCGCGCATCGGGACCGGGCGAAGACCCATCCCGAAGACCATGCCGGGGGTCGACGGCGGCCCGGGGCAGGATCGGGTGCCGGGGGACGCGCCCCCGAGCCGGCGCCCGACGGGCTCGGGGACCGCGCAATGTGCGACCTCCCCGGCCTTTCGTCCAGCCCCGGGGGCTCAGCCGGCCCCGCCGGGCTCCGCGTCCGGGGAAGGCGCCCGGCCGACCGCCTCCTGGAGAGCCGTGCGGTCGATGTCCCGGTCGATCCGTTGGACCAGGGCCTCGTACTCCGGGCTGCCGGGCGCCTCGTAGATGCGGCGGAAGGTCGCCTCGTCCATCCCCTCCGGCAGGTCCGCGACGGGGGGCACGACGTCTTCGTCGGCGAGGGGCTCGGCGAGCCGCCGGACCAGAAGGTGGGCGAGGTCGCCGTTCCGGGTGACCTTTTCCATCAGCCGCGTGCCGGAGCGGTCCGCCGCCAGATCGGCGAAGCTGAAGCCGGAGCCGCCATCGGCATCGTCGAGCTCCTTTTCGAGGCCGAGGGTGTCGGCGAAGCTCCGGTCCCCGAAAAGGGTGAGGAGGGCGGAGACCAGAAAATGCTTGGGTAGGTCCGCCCGACCGTGGAGCACCACCTTGATCGGCGGCACGGGGGTGCCGGCGTCGGGCCCGAGCAGCTCCCGGAGGTCCCGCCGAAGCACGTAGAAGGTCGCGACCAAGGTTGCCGCCCGAAGCTCCGGGACCGGTTCCGCCCCCGCCTCGACACGTTCCACCGCCGTGGCGAAGAGGGGCTGGAGGAACACCGCCAGGGGGACCGGCACCCGGGTACCGCGCTCGTCGAGGAGCGCCTCGACGTGACGCCGGAGGGTGGCGAGGTGGGCCCGGAGGCGGTCCTTCCCGAGGCTGCGCACGACCAGCTCGCGGCCGGTCTCCTTGACCGTCTCCTCGAGCCCGGTGGTCCAGGCGTAGCGGACGGTCAGGGCATCCGGTGTGGCCTCGACGGAGCGGACCGCTTCGAGCAGGTCGGAGGTGCGGTGGAAGCGCTCGTGCACCCGGGCGACCACCCGGTCCAGGGCCCGCTGGGCGAGGGACGCCGGGATCGGCAGGGAACCGACCCAGGCCTCTCGGACCCGGGGCGCGTCCGGGGTCCCATAGAGGGTCCCGGTCAGGTCGAGGTAGGGGCTCACCGCCGGGTAGGGGGAACGGATCGACGCCCGCACTCGGAGCGCATCGTCCCGGAGCTCGACGCGGCCGCTCACGTCCCGGAGGCGCCGGGAGGCTTCGGCGCTCAGAGCGTCGAGCTGAGGTTGGGTGAGGGTCAGCACGCCGCCCCCCTCCTTCGGTAGATCCCGCGGGTCCCCCACGTTCGCCACCACGGCTTCGAGGGCGGCGCTCCGCTGATCCTCTGCCGGGCCCTCGAGGGGAAAGGCCGGCTCCGACGACCGCGCGAGACCCCAGCCGACGAGCGGCGCGAGGATGGCGACGGCGACGAGGCCCCCGAGGATCCGGATCAGCCGCTTCATCGCGAGCGCCGCGGTAGCGCTCCGGGCCCCTCCTGTCCAGGCGAGCCGGGGCGGCGCCTGCCCTCGCCCTGGCGGGGCCGCCCCACCGCCCCCAAGCTGGCGGCACCGCCGTTCATGCGTCCCGCCCCCCCGAGCCGTTCCCTGGTGGCGGCGATCATCGCCTCCCAGTTCGCGCCCCCCTTCATGTTCTCCGGGGTCGCGGTGAGCCTGCCGGACCTCGCCGGCGACCTCGACGCCAGCGCCCGCGCGCTCGGCCTGGTGGAGACCCTGTTCCTCGCCGGCGCGGCCTCCGGGCTGCTGCCCTGGGGTCGGCTGGCAGACGCGAGCGACAAGGCGACGATCTACAAGGCCGGGCTCCTGGTCTTCTGCCTGGCCAGCTTCGGCATCGGGGCGAGCTCATCGGTCCCCCTCCTGCTGGGGCTTCGCTTCATCCAGGGGGCCGCCTCCTCCGCCTACGCGGCGACGGGGCCGGCGCTGCTCACCGAGCTCGTCCCGCCGGAGCGGCGAGGCCGGGTCTTCGGCGCCTCCGTCGGGACGATCTACGCCGGGCTCACCCTGGGGCCGATGGCTGCGGGCGCCCTCACCACCGCCCTGGGCTGGCGGGCGGTCTTCCTCTTCGGGGGCGGCGTGCTGTTCGCCGCCCTGCTGGTCGTCCACGCCGCCCTCCGGGCCCGATGGCGGCGCCCCGCCCCGGGGGCCGTCCACCTACCGAGCGCCGGGCTCCTGGTGGCGGCCATGCTGTGCTTGGTGTTCGGGAGCGCTGGGATCCGGGACGGGGGGACCGGGGGCGCTCTGGTGCTGGCCGGGATCGCTCTGGGGACCGTCTTCCTCCTGGCCCAGCTCCGCCTCGGGCAGCCCCTGGTCGACCTCCGGGGCATCGGTCGGATCCCGGTGCTTCGGGACGCGCTGATCGTCCAGACCCTGGTCTACACGAACGCTTTCACCTCGATCTTCCTGCTGAGCCTGTTCCTACAGGTCGTCCTGGAACGCCCCGCCGACCTGGCCGGGCGCGTGCTGGCGAGTGGCACCCTGGTGATGGCGGTCCTCGCCCCCCTGACCGGAAGGCTGGCGGACCGTTTCTCCGCCCGGGGCCTCGCCCTTCTCGGGGTCGCCTTCCTGGTGGTGAGCTCCGGTCTCGGAACCACCCTGGGCCCGGGGATGACCACGGGGTTCGTCTTCCTGCTCCTCGGGATCCAGGGGATCGGCTTCGCCCTGTTCTCCTCGCCGAACATGACCGTGATCATGAACGCGGCGCCCCGGGCGCAGGTGGCCGTCGCGTCGTCTCTGGCCGCGGTGACCCGTCAGCTCGGCATGATCTCCGGCATGCTGGCGACCTCGACCCTCATCGCCCTCCGCCTTGGGGACGCCCCCGTCGACGAGCACCCGGGCGCCCTCCTGGAGGTGCTGACCACCGCCTTCGGGTTGCTCGCCCTGGCTACCGGAGGCGCTCTTCTCTACGGCGTCCAGCGGGCGGCGAAGCGGCGGAGCCGCCGTCCCCAGGAGCGGGAAGGAACCGTCACGCACCCTTCGCCGTCGAAGACGCCCAGCGTGGGTAAGTCTCGCGCTGCCGGTCCGTAAAACGCGGCAGCCCGACCTCCCCGTCCGATGAACCCCGGGGGGTCATCGCGAGGTGCCCTGATGACGACGCTATCCGAGATCCCGCCGTTTCTCCCGCGCCCGTCGACCGCATCGCTGTCGACCTATGCGGGTGCCGCTTTGCTCTGGGCCATCGCCGCCGGTGCCCTACCCGCCGGCGTCCTCGCCCAGACCGAGCCGGCGCCCTCCGAATCCCAGGGGGCCCGAGGAGGACGGCCGCCCGGCGAGCCGCCGAATCTCCTCGTCGATGGCTTTCTCCATGTCGCCGCCGGCGGCGAGGCCGAGGTCGAGTCCGACGGGGGCTCCTTCGAAAGCGACGTCGACGCGACCGTCGGCTTCGGCGGCCGCGCCCATTACATGCTGCTCGACTACCTGGGGCTCGGGGGGATGCTCCGCTTCGCCTTCGTCCGACCCGACCTCGGGGACGGGCGGCAGACGAACATCGACCTCGATGCGAGCGTGCTCGGCCAGGTCGCCTTCGACGTCGGAAGCCTGGTGCTGGACGTCTACGGCACCTTTCCCATCGGGCTCACCATCAGCATCTTGAACGACGACCTGAACCCCGTGAGCGACGACCGGAACACCGGGGTCGGCGTGAACCTGGGCCTGGCGGTCGGCACCCGAGCCTGGTTCATCCCGAACACCCTGGCCGGCTTCGTGGAGCTCGGCTTCCTCTGGCGCCGGGCCAACCACAGCGAAGACGTGCTGGGCCAGGAGGTCGACGTGAGCATCACCCTGACCCAGTTCCTGCTGCAGTTCGGGGTGACCTTCGGCACCCGAGCC
>DAPKRP010000375.1:0-2451 GCA_031800515.1 Polyangiaceae bacterium LLY-WYZ-14_1
ATTCGGCGCCATCGAAGCGCAGGGTGACGATCGGGCGGACCTCGTAGACGCCGGCGAGGGGGAAAGCTTCTTCGAGGGCGCAGTAGGCAGAGGCGGAGACGCTGGTCCGAGCCGCCCGACGGCCGCCGAGGGGATGGAAGAAGTCGACGATGGGGGAGATGGGCCGGGCCTCCTGGCTGCAGACCACGGAGCCGTAGGGACCGGACACCTCGAAGGAGAGCATGTCGTCCCGCAGGTAGACGGGGCGGGAGGCCTCGGACCGCAGGGTGACCCGGAAGACGAGGCCCCCGGGGCGGCGGACGTCCCGGGCGGAAAGCTCGACCTCGAGGCCCGGATCTCCGGTGGACCCCCCGGCGCCCGTGGGCGCAGTGGATGCCCCGGTGGGCGGGTTCGCCGGCGGCGGCTCCGTCGCCTCGGGGCGGGCGCCACCCCAGGTCCAACGCGGCCCCGCCACCTCGCCTTCCCGCGGTGCGGGCCCCCCTGGGCCGGAGACGAGCCAGCGGAGCCGCCCTCCCCGGCGGAAGCCGTAGCGCGCCTGGATCTCGAGGCCGGTCTCCGGCGGGTCGTCGAGCAGGCGCCTCGCCCGCCCCGTGCAGTACATCCGGAGGTCGACGAGCTCGTCCGGGGCGTCCTCGGCGGCGGGCAGGACGTGGGCGTCTCGGCTTCGACGGGGCGCATCGGGATGCCGGCAGCGCGCCCGCCGCCCCCGGGCCGGCCGGAGCTCGAAGGATAGGAGCCGCCGATCCGCGACCCAGCGGTCGACGCCGTCCGTCCGGTCCAAGTCGAGGTCGAGCACCCAGCGCATCGGGTGGCCCGCAGGGCCGTCGACCAGGGGGGATAGTTGGACGTCGATGGCCGGTCCGGAGGGCGGCTCGGCGTCGGGGGCCTCCGCGTCGTCGGTGGCCGCCCGGGCGGCACCGGCCAGCCCCGCGACCAGGCAGGCGACAAGGCAGGCGACCGTGACGGCGGGCCCGGCGGCGAGTCGAGAGGGCCGCGGGGCTGGCGGTCGAGGCGGAAGCGTCCGACCGGGTTCGGTCGTCCCGGTGGTGGTCGTCGTCGTCGTGGTCGTCGTCGTCCGCATCATGCGAGGACCCCCTCGACCGCCCGGTGCACCTGGTCCCGGATCGCCGCGGGAAAGATGAGCCGGGCGGTCTCGCTCCGCTTGTTGCGCAGCTCCCGCAGCAGGAAGGAGACCGCTCCGAGGCGCTGCAGGGGTTGATGGCGAAGGCGGACCCAGAGGCCCGTCGGGGAGCGGTCCGTGGGCTCGGGCTCGGCATAGGGAACGTGCACGGCCTCGTCCAGGTGGACCCGGAGGTCCGCCCGAAGCCCGTGCCGGCGCGCGACCTCCTGCGCTGCCTCGAGGGCCTGGGCCCGCTGGGCGGCGGCCTCCGGGCCGAGGGGAAGGGGCATCGTCTTCGGCAGCGCCCGGCGCCGAAGGTCCCCGGCGAGCTCGGCGAGGAGCGGGTCCGACGAGCGCTCCCAGGCGCCGAAGGCGGCGCCCACCGTCTCGTCGTCGAGGGCGAGGTAATCCCCGACGGTGACCGGTCGTCCGTGGGCCGCGGCCCGGAGGGCCGCCGGGACGCCGGGAGGCGCCTGGCCCGAACGAAGGAGCTCGGCCACCCGGCGGAAGATGCCCCGGACCAGCAGCTCCGCCGCCCGGGTGGCCTTGTGATGGTAGACCTGCTGGTACATGAAGTGGCGGCCCAGGAAGAAGGCCTCCACCGGGGGCAGGCCCTTCCGACCTTCGATGGCGAGCACCCGGTGGGTCGTGCCGCCGGCCTCGGATTCCAGGGCGGCGAAGCGCAGGGACCGAAGCAACCAGTCGAGGTCCTGCACGCCGAAATCGACCCCGGTCATGTGGCTATCCCGGAGCAGATAGTCGCAGCGGTCGACGTCGAGGGCCCCGCTCACCGCCCGGGCCAGGTAGCCACATCGATGGCGGCCTTCGAGGAAGCCGGCGACCCGCTCCGCCATCCCCGCCTCGAGGCGCTCCAGCGCCCGGTGGACGTCCGTCTCCGGATCCCGGAGGATCGACGCACCCCAGTCCTCGTGGCTGCCCCCGTCGGGCAGAACGTCTTCGAACAGGTGGGAGTAGGGGCCGTGGCCCAGGTCGTGGAGGAGCGCGGCGGCGAGGGCGTCCCGCAGGTCCCCATCCGTCGGCCGCTCTTCCCGAGGCAGGGCGTCTTCCACCGCGCGCAGGCGCTCCGTCAGACGCCGCATCACCCAGGCGGTTCCGATGGCGTGGGAGAAGCGGGAGTGCTCTGCCCCGGGGAAGACCAGAGACGCCAGGCCGAGCTGGCGCACCCGGCGAAGACGCTGAACCTCCCGGGTCCCGAGGAGGGCGGCGACCACCCGCTCCGCGTCCCCCTCGAAGCTGATCAGCCCGTGCACCGGGTCCCGTAGGATCATCCCGGCGCACGATAGCAGCACCCCGGGCGGGGAATGGTAGAG
>DAPKRP010000376.1:0-1713 GCA_031800515.1 Polyangiaceae bacterium LLY-WYZ-14_1
CGACCGCCGCCCCCCTCGATGCCCTGCGGGGAGCCCAGGGACCCGGCCGGCCGTCCGCCGTCCCCTTCCGCAAGGACGCGTCGGGAAGCGGCGGAGACCGGGTCCGGCCGACCCCGGTCGAACGTCCTGGTGCCAGCGCGCCGCCCTCGGGCCCGCCGGGGCTCCGGGTGGTGCCCGGGGGCGCGGATAGCGCCCAGCCATCCTCGTCCCGGAGCTCGCCACCCCCGCGCCGGTCCGGGCGCCCGGGAACCAGCCAGCGACCGCTTCCTCCGTACCTGCGCGTGGTCAAGTAGCCGCCGGTCGGGCCGCCCGCGCTCCGAACGGGGCGCTCCGCCACCTGTGGGGCACCGTGACCCCGCAGAGCACGCCCTGACGGTGGAAGCGCCCGGGCTGCGGAGCGTCGCCGCCCGCCCGGGGCGGTTCCCTCGCCTCCGGTCGGTCGCTATCGACCCGACCGATCTCGGTCCTTAAATAGGCGACGGCCTGCCGGCTTGAGGGGGGGGCTCGCCGGCAGACCGTCTACAACCGCTCGGTGGCGTCAGGGGGGGAAACGCCCGTTCGAGCTGGCTGCACTCCCAGTCATTGCCATTCCCGTGCCAGCTGTAAACCCCCCGATTTCCGAAGGTGGGCCGTCGCGTCGGTTGCAGTCCTGCAACGAAGCCGTTCACCGGTGGGTCGCGGGTGACGAACGGGCGGCTGGTCAGGAACCCCGCCGAGACACCGGCGGTGGCTTCAGACCGTACTTTTCCATCTTGTAGATGAGGGCCCGGCGGCTCAGGCCCAGGCGCCGCGCCGCGTGGGTCTGATTGTGGTTGGCATCCGCGAGGGCCCGCACGATGGCGTCCCGTTCGACACCGTCGACGTGCTCCCGGAGCCGCCCCTCGCTCGAGCTGGCCGGGAGCACCTCGCTCGGCAGATGCTCGGCCAGGATCTCCCCCCCGGCGGAGACCCGTACCGCCCGCTCCATCGCGTTCCGGAGCTCCAGCACGTTTCCAAACCAGGGATAGCTTCGCAGCCGCGCCACCGCGCCCAGGGTCAGCCGGATCTCGGGGCCGTCCGGGCCCGCCGCCTCCCGGGCGAAGCGCTGGGCCAGGGGTAGGATGTCCTCCGGCCGTTCCCGCAGGGACGGGACCCGGACCGCGACCCCGCTGGTCAGCAGCGCGGCGAGCTCCCGGTCGAAGGCGCCGCGGGCGGTCAGCGCCGCGAGATCGCGATGGGCCGTCGCGATGATCCGCGGCGCATCGGGCCGTTCGCTCAGGCGGGCGACCAGGAGCGCCTGGGAGGCCCGATCGAGCTCGGTCACCTCGTCGAGGACCAGGGTCCCGCCCCGAGCCTGGGCGACTGGCCCCTCGTCGCCGGCGGCGAATCGGGCGCCCCCCCGTCGCCGGCGGCCCCAGGCGCTGCACAAGACCCGCACCCAGGGGCCCTCCCGGAGCGGACCCCGGTCGTGGATCAGGCGCGCGAACACGCTCTTGCGGACGCTGGCCTCTCCCTGAAGCACCACGGGCACGCGGGTACGGGCCACCGCCTCGAGCTCGTCGACGAGGCGGCGGGTGACCGGGGAGCGGACCTCGGGCTCGACCCGGCTGGGTCCCGGGGCGGGCCGCCCGTCCCCCGCGGTGAGTGGCGGCGGCGGCCGGTCCGTCGCGCCTTCGGCGCTCGCGGCGGTCAGCGCTTCCCGGGCGGCCCGGAGGAGGCGTTCGGGGCCGTCCC
>DAPKRP010000377.1:0-1835 GCA_031800515.1 Polyangiaceae bacterium LLY-WYZ-14_1
TCCAACCCCCCCCGCACCCGGAGCCAGGCCTCGACGAAGGGGCCGAGGAGCCAGGGCCAGACCGTGCCCTGATGGTAGGCCTCGTCCCGGGAGACAACCCCGCCGTCGTAGCGCCCCCGGTAGGCCGGGGCCGCGGGATCCAGGCTTCGGAGGCCGAGGGGTGTCCAGAGGGACGCCTCGACCCGATCGACGACCGCCCGCGCCACGGCGCCGTCGACCAGGGTGAGGGGCAGTCCGCCCGCGGCGAGGACCTGGTTCGGCCGAAGCGTCTCGTCGACCGCGCCCGGTCGGTGGTCGACGTCGACGACGTCGGCGAGGTAGCCCCGCCGGGGGTCCCAGAAGCGCTCGGCGAAGGACGACCGGGCCCGGTCGACCGGGCCCTGGAGCCGCGGGTCGAGCGCGGCCCCGACGGCCAGGGCGTTGATCCACAGGGCCTGGACCTCGACCGGCTTGCCGATGCGCGGAGTGATCACCCGGTCGCCGACCTTGGCGTCCATCCAGGTGAGCTGGACGCCGGGCTCGCCGCAGGCGAGGAGCCCGTCCTCCGGGTCTTCCCGGATGCCGAAGCGGGTGCCCTCCCGGAAGCCGGCGAGCACCTGGTGGATCCCCCGGGCGAGGCGTTCCCGGCCGCCCCCCGCCAGGGCGGCCTGAACGTCCCCCAGGGTCGAGGCGAGGAGCTCCCCGGCGACTACGACGAACCAGAGGCTCGCGTCGACGGCGTTGAGCTCCGGCGCCTCGCCCCGATCCGGGAAGCGGTTCGGGACCATGCCCCCGTCCACCATCTCCGCCCAGGACAGCAACACGGAGGCCGCATCCCGCCCCCGGCCCCCGGCGAGCCCGAGGCCGCGAAGGGCGATGAAGGTGTCCCGGCCCCAATCGGTGAACCAGGGGTAGCCCGCGACGACGGTCAAGCCGCCGCCTCGGCGGACGAAGTAGGCGTCGGCGGCCTGATGGAGGGGGCTTGGGAAGGCGGCCCGCCGGCGCGCCTCCCCGCGCCGGAGTCCCTCGGCGTGGGCGGCGGCGTCGGCGTGGAGCCCGTCCCCCGGTCGGAGCACCAGGACGGCGACGGCGGGGTCCCCGAGCAGGGTTCCGGCGGCGGAGCGCTCCCAGTGGAAGACACCCGGGGAGGCGAGGTCTTCTTCGAAGTCGAGGCCTCGGGCTCGTTCCTCGTCATAGACGAAGCTCCGGAACCAGAGGGGGTCCTGCCGGAAGCCGTCGGCGTTCGAGAGCAGGGCCACGGCAGGCAGTCCCGGATAGGGGCGGAAGGCGACGTTCCCCGCGCCGACCCGGCCGACGGGCTCGAAGTCGAAGTCTGGGTTCTCCCGGTGAAGGGCGTGGTAGTCCCGGCCGGAGAGCAGCGGCCGAAGAGTCAGCCGACACCAGGGCAGCGCGGCCACCGGAAGCCGAAAGCGGAGCACCGTCTCCCCCGCCTCCGGGTCGACGAAGAGCTCCTGGGTCAGGCGGGCCTCCCGGGAGGCCCCCGGCGGTCGAACGCGGAAGATCCAGCGGGGCCAGGGAGTCGCCTGGTAGGCGATGAGCGATGCCTGGCCCGCCGGATGGACGACCCCGTCCCCGTAGCGGTGGGAGGTCAGGGGGACCCGTCCCTCCCAGGTCTCGAGCCAGGCCTCGACCCCGTTGACCAGCATCACCCGCCCGGTCGGCGGGCGGACGGCGGGGGCCAGCAGGCCGTGGTAGCGCCGGGTTCGGATCCCGGCGGAGGCGGTGCCCATGGCGAAGCCCCCGAGGCGGTCCGCCTCGAGCCATTCCGCGTTGGGCCAGTCCCGGTCGTCCTTCGGAGGGGAGGACGGCGCGTCGGCATCGACCATGGGTGGGGG
>DAPKRP010000378.1:0-1652 GCA_031800515.1 Polyangiaceae bacterium LLY-WYZ-14_1
GGTCCTGGAGGCCCGTCCCCGGTGGCCCCGACCGTCGGGGCGCCGGGGTCGCGACGATCCCCGTGGGGCGGAGGGGGGGCCGACCCGGAGGCCGACGGCCACCCGCTCGAACCCGTCGAGGCGACCGTCCCCGGTGCGAACCCGGCGGGGAGGACCAGGCGCACCCGGTTGATCCCATCTCCTCGGGGGACGAGCTCGAGGCGCCCGCCCATCTCATGCAGGAGCCCCTGGGCGAGCTCGACGTCGAGGTCCCCGGGGGCGTCCTCGAGCTCCCCGGCGAGGGACGCGGTGGACGAAGGGTCCGGCGCCGGCGGCGCCGCCCTCCCGTCCGCGGGGGCCGGGACGGGACCGACCGGCGCGCCGTCGTCGAGGACGATGATGCCCACTTCGTCGGGATCCGTCTCCGATCCCATGGCCTTCGACGCCTCGGCCCGGACCCGGAGGGTGCCCCCCATGGCCGGTCCCCCCCGGTCTTCGATGGCTCGCACCCCCCATTCGAAGACCGAGCGAAGCACTCGCTCGAGCGCCTCCGGAGCCGCGACGACCCGGAGCTCCGGGTCGATGTCCACCTCCAGGCGGATGGGTCCGTAGCCATCCAGGCGGGGCAGGCGCCGGAGGGCGCGGCCGACGACGTCCCGCACCAGGAGGTCCGGGGCGGTCGGTTCCCGGGGTCGGTCCGCCACCTCGCCGACGGTGCGCATTCGGTCGACGGCCCGGGTGATGCGTTCGAGGGCCGCCTCGGCGTCGAGGAGCGCCAGTCGGGCGTCCCGGGCGCCGGGCCAGGCGGTGACCACCCCATCGTCGTCGAGGCGGTCGCGGACGTGGCGGAGGTTGTCCCGGGCGACCGCTGCCGGCTCCTGGACCTCCCGCGCCACGGTGACGGCGAGGCGGCCAGCGGCTCCCTGGCGGCGGGCATCGGCGAGGTCGTCCTGCGCGAAGGCGAGCTCGGTGGTTCGGGTCTCGGCGTTCTCGACGAGGCGCTCGGTCAGGGCGCCGAGATGCCGGGCGTCCTCCGCCACCTGCCGCAGGAAGGCGACCGCCTCGACCAGGAGCGGCAGGAGGAGCGCCGCGGGCAAGAGCCCGTCGAGGGAGCGGGGGGTCGACACGGGGGCGAGGCTGCGGTCGACGAGCTCGATGAGCCCGGCGACGAGCAGGGCGACCACGCCGACGAGCTGGGGGAGGGCCCCACGGCCGCGGACGGCGGCCCGGAGGAGGCGGCCCAGCAGCCCGAGGAGCAGGCTCGCGGCCAGCGCGCCGCCGAGCAGCGTCCAGGGAGGACCGGGCAGGGTGGCGGGGATCCCCTGCGCCGTCCCTCCGGCGCCGACAAGCTGGAAGGCGAGGGCGGCCGCCACGAGCACGGCGGCGCCGAGCCGCTCGAGGGCGGAGGGGGCGGCCCGGCCGAGGGCCCGGTGGACGTGCTCGAGGAAGGCGGACAGGAAGAGAGCGCCAGCGAGGAGCTCCGCCCGCCGAGCCACCGCCACGAGCTCCGGCGCCTCCACCCAGGCCGCGGTCAGGTCGGAGACCGCCACGAGAGCCGCCCCGAGCCCCACCCAGGGCACCCATCGCGCCGACTCCCACCGGGGCACGCCCCGGAGCACGAGGCCGACGGCGACGAGGAACGCGCCCAGGGTGACGATCACCGCCGCGACCAT
>DAPKRP010000379.1:0-3617 GCA_031800515.1 Polyangiaceae bacterium LLY-WYZ-14_1
CCCCGGGTCCCCGCCTCGACGGCAACCCGCTGTCCCCGGTAGGCGAGGCGAGGGGCGAGGTCCGCGAGCAGGGCGTCCACCCCGGCCGTCTCCGGGTCGCCGGTCCCGTCGGCCCGGGGAAAGAGCTGGTCGAGGCGACCCTCGAGGGCCTGGGTCAAGACGAGCAAGGCGTCGCCCCGGGGAAAGGGCGGTGCCTGGGGGGACGGGAGGCCCCCGTCGCCGCCGCTGGCCGCCCCCGCCCGGGCCGCGCGGGCCAGGCGCAGGCTCGTCGCGACGCCCTCGAGCTCCCCGGGGAAGGCGGTTCGGTTCAGATCGAGCCCGACCCCGACCACGACGGCGTCGACCCGCCCGCCGGTCGAGACGGATTCCACCAGCACGCCGGCGCACTTCCCACCCGGGGCCGGCAGCCCGGGCGCGGTGACGAGCACGTCGTTGGGCCAGCGGACGGAGCTCCGCCGGCCGCCGAGGAGCTGGTCCACCGCGTCGGCCACCCCGAGACCCGCCGCCAGCGCGGTCAGGGGTAGGCGGGGCCAGGTCGCCGGGGCCGGTCGAAGCACGAAGGAGAGGTAGAGGTCGGTCCCCCCCGGGGAGGACCAGGACCGGCCCCGAGCTCCCCGGCCCTGCCGCTGCGCGTCCGCGACGCACAGGCAACCCGCGGGGGCCCCGGCTTCCGCCGCCCGGCGGGCGTCGTCCATGGTCGAGCCCGTCTCTCCCCGGACCTCCAGGCGGTGCCCGAGCCAGCGGTTGGCGGCGACGAAGCGGGGGAGCAGGCCTTCCGGGTCGAGGTCCCCGGGGATCCCTCGAGGGGCCGTCACCCCGGGTCCCGAGGGGCCCAGTCGAGGCCGAGGTCGGCGGCAGGCGCCGAGTGGGTCAGGGCGCCGACGCTCACCACGTCCACCCCGGAGGTCCCGAGGAAGGGAAGCCGCCCGAGCGCGACCCCGCCGGACACCTCGAGGATCACCGGTCGCGCGCCGCGACGCCGGACCGCTTCCCGCACCTGGTCGTCGTCGAAGTTGTCCAGCAGCACCACGTCCGCCCCCGCCTCGAGGGCGCGGTCGAGCTGTTCCAGATCGTCGACCTCGCACTCGATGCGCGTCGTGTGGGGCGCCATCCGCCGCGCCCGCCGGACCGCTTCCCGGACCCCCCCGGCGGCCGCGACGTGGTTGTCCTTGATCAGGACGGCGGCGCCGAGGTCCTCCCGGTGGTTGAAGCCGCCGCCGCAGCGCACGGCATAGCGTTCGAAGGCCCGCAGGCCGGGGGTGGTCTTTCGGGTGTCGACGACCCGGGTGGTGCTCCCGGGAGGCAGGGCGTCCACGTAACGGCGGGTGAGGGTGGCCACCCCCGTCATGCGCTGGAGGAAGTTCAGGGCGACCCGTTCCCCGGCGAGGAGGCTGCGGGTACGGCCGGACACCTGGGCGCAGACGCTTCCCGGGGTGACGAGGGTCCCGTCCTGGACGGCGAGCTCGAAGCGCACCTCCGGGTCCACCTGGGCGAACACCTCCCGGGCGACGCCGAGGCCGGCCAGGACGACCTCTTCCCGGGCGACGAGGAAGGCTTTGCCCCGGGCGTGGGCGGGGATGCAGACCTCGCTCGTGAGGTCCCCCCGGCCGTAGTCTTCGGCGAGGCTGCGGGCGACGGCTTCCACCAGCACCGGCCGCGGAATGCCGCTCGGCAGCAGGGTCGGCGGTTCGATGCGGTCGTCGCCGGGCCCCGCCGGTGCCCCCGTCGCTCCACGTCGGTCTGTCGTCGTCATCAGCGCTCCAGCAGCAGTATGGGCCGGGGGGCCCGGCGGGTCTCAACACCCTTTCATCAGGGGCGCCAGCTCCGGGCGAGGACCTCGGCGCAGAGGTTGCTCGCGGCGTGGAGGACGACCGCGGCGCCGATCCCGCCCCGCCAGCTGCGGAGAACGCCGAAGAGCAGCCCGGGGACGGCGGTGGCCAGGCGGCCGAGCTGGCGGTCGACGGCGAGGTGGACCACGCCGAACAAGAGCGCCTGGATCAGGAGGGCCCCGGGGGACCAGGTGCGGCCGAAGAGGCGGACTCGGGGGGGAAAGGCCCGCTCCAAGCGGGTCTGGAGGTAGCCGCGGAAGAACGCCTCCTCGGGCAGGGCGACCACCAGGAGCTGGCTCACGGCGAGGTCTGGGAGCGCCGGGGGCAGGCGGAGATCGAAGCGACCGGCCGGCGCCTCGACGAGGCCATAGAGCCAGCCATACGGTGGGAAGAGCAGGGCGGCCACCAGGAGGGCGACCCCGGTCTCCCGTAGCCCGGCGGGGGTCGCACGCAGCACCGCGCGGACCAGGTCCATCGCGCCCCGCAGCAGGCGGCCGAGGGCGCCGCCGCCCTCCTCGGCTCCCGTTCCCGGTTCCCCGTCCACCGAGGGGGAGGGCGCCGGCTCCTCGAGGACGCCGCCCAGGTCGATGCCATGCCCGGCGAGGCCCTCCGGATGTCGGCCGGCCAGGCGCATCGCCGCGACGAGGAACAGCATCCCCACGGCGAGGGCCTGCCAGCCCCCGGCGGAGGCGGGCACGACCCCGACCACCGCGGCGGCCGCCAGGGAGACGGCCAGCCAGGCGAGGAGCGCCTCCGCCAGCGGTCCTCGTCGCGGACCCGGTTCCTGCGCTCGGGCCACGCTCACCGCGGGGCGTCCTCCTGGTCGACCCGGGCCGGCGCGGGCTTCCGCTGGCGGCCGCGGTATTCTCCCGCCCTTCCGCCGTGATCCCCGACGACGTCATTCGAGAGGTCCGGGAGCGGACCGACCTGGCCTCCCTCGTCGGCCAGTTCGTCCGGCTGCGGAAGCAAGGGGCGAGCTTCAAGGGGTTGTGCCCCTTCCACCCGGAAAAGACGCCGTCCTTCTACGTGCATCCGGCCCGGGGCTTCTACCACTGCTTCGGCTGCGGGGCGTCCGGAGACGCCTTCGCGTTTCTGATGCGGCTCGAAGGGCGGCCCTTTCCCGAGGTGGCCCGGGACCTCGCCGAGCGCGCAGGGGTCGAGATCCCGGATCTGGCGCCCGCGGAGCGGGCGGAGGCGGACCGGGCCCGCGCCCGGGAGCGACGCCTGACGGAGCTCATGGACACCGCCGCCGGTTTCTACCTGCGCCAGCTCCGGGAGCACCCCCATGCGGAGGGAGCGCGGGAGCTGCTCCGAACGCGGGGGGTCTCCCCGGAGGTCGCCGAGACCTTTCGCCTCGGCTACGCCCCCTACGGCTGGGACCTCCTCGGCCGCTATCTCGAGGTGGGGGGCTGGTCCCCGGCGGAGGCGGAGGCGGTCGGTCTCCTGGTGCCTCGGAAGAGCGGACGGGGCCACTACGACCGCTTTCGCCACCGCCTGGTCTTCCCCGTCGCCGACGTCCACGGGCGGATCGTCGCCTTCAGCGGGCGGAGCCTGCCGCCGCCCCCGGGGGAGGAAGATCCCTCCCGGGAGGCCCCGGCGAAGTACGTCAACAGCCCGGAGTCGCCCCTCTACCGGAAGGGAGACGTTCTCTTCGGCCTTCACGAGGCCCGGGTGGCGGTCCGAAGGGAAGGGTGGGCGGTGCTCTGCGAGGGGAACTTCGACCTCCTCGCGCTTCACCAAGCGGGTCTGCCGAACGCCGTCGCCCCCCTGGGCACCGCGCTCACGGAA
>DAPKRP010000380.1:0-1953 GCA_031800515.1 Polyangiaceae bacterium LLY-WYZ-14_1
ATCGCCGGGAAGGGTCCGACCCGCCGGGTGCCTCGGGCCTGGCTGCCAGGCGGCGGCCGGCCGCGCGGCGCACCCCGTCGGCGCCGTGCCCCATCAGCCCGGGTCGTCGTCCCGACGGGCGGTCGTGGTCAGGGAGACGACCTCGAACTCCAGGAGGGAAGCGCCGGTGGCGACGGGATGGGTCGGCTTCGCCGGTCCCGCTCCCTGGTCCTCGTGGGTGTTCTGGTGCTGCTTCTGGAAGGCGCGGCTCTCCCGCCAGGCCTGAAAGGCGTCCTCCGAGGCCCAGCGGGTGACGACGAAGTAGCGGTCGTCGCCGGCGACCGGGCGCAGGAGCATGAACTCCTCGAAGCCCGGCGCCTGGTCGACGGCGCCGGCCCGGGCGGCGAATCGGGCTTCGAGCTCCGGCCCCTGGCCTTCCGGCACGCTGATGGCGTTGATCTTCACCACGGACATGGGCCCAGTCTGGGGCCCGCCGGATCCTCCGACCACCCGGCGACCGCAACCGTCGGGCCGACCCCGCGAACCGGCGTGATCCGGGTCCGGACACACCGTCGGGTCGAGGCACGGTGCAGCGGGGGTGATAGGCTGCCCAGTCACCTGTCTCAGGGGTTTGGTGAAGGGTCCCTGGAGACGGGTGACCAGCATGGCGACGGCGTCCCGCCCACCCCCGGAGGTCTTCGGGAAGTACCTGCTCGACGAGGAGATCGGCCGTGGCGGCATGGCCCGGGTGTTCCGGGCGCGCCTCCGCGGGGTGGGTGGCTTCGAAAAGACCCTGGTGGTCAAGCAGATCCTGCCGGAGCTGGCTCGGGACCCCCGGTTCCTCCGGATGTTCGTCGACGAGGCGAAGGTGCTCGTCCAGATGAGCCACCCGCACCTGGTCCCGGTCTACGAGCTCGGCGCCGTGGACGGGGTCTATTTCCTCGCGATGGAGTACGTGGAGGGCGCGACCCTGGGCCAGATGGTGCGGGAAGGGGGAGCCCTGGAAGCCCCCGCGGTCGCCCACATCGGCGCCCAGGTCGCCGATGCCCTGCACTACGCCCATGGACGCTTCGGGCTGGTCCACCGGGACGTCACCTCCGGCAACGTGATCGTCGACGGAGTCGGCCACGCCCGGCTGCTCGACTTCGGGGTCGCCTCACCCCTGGTCGGATCCCGGGATGCCGAGCGCGCCGTCTTCGGCACGCCGGGCTATGCCGCCCCGGAGCAACTTCGGGGGGAACCCGCGGGTCCGGCCGGCGATCTCTTCGGGCTGGCCGCCTCCCTTCGGGAGGCCCTCGCCGGAGAAGGGCCGGCGACGGGTCAGCGGGCCGGGGCCGGGGACCTCGACTCGATCCCTGGGGTGCCTAGCGAGCTTGCGGAGATCCTCGGTCCCTGCCTGGCCGACGACCCGGCCGCCCGGCCGGCGACCGCCGACGAGGTCGCCCGGGCCCTCCGGGGATTTCTCGGTCGTCATCACCCGGAAGGGGTGACGGACCATCTCGGTGCCCGGGCGGACGCGACCCGTCGGGCTCGGGAGAGCCGCCGCCGCCGCCGGGCCCTTCGACCGAGCCAGCTGCGGAGCGACCCGAGCGGCGTCGTCCGGAGCATCGCGACGAGCCCCGTCCTCGACGCCGCCCTCGCCGCCGAGCGGGTGGGCGCCCTGCCGCCGCCCTGGGGCGCCACCGGGTCGGGCGCGCCGCCGGAGACCGCGGTGCCCCATCCGGCGCCCATCCCGACGGAGGCCTTCCGGGTCGCCCGCACCCGTCGGCTGCCCGGCCGCCGGGGGGCCCGGCGGCGGGCGTCGTCCCTGGCGGTGGCGGCGGTGCTGGTGGCCGCCCTGGCGGGCCTGGCCGCCGCTCGCTTCGGGCTGCTCGATCGGGCGTCGGACGCGCCCGGAGCACCCCGCCGGACCGAAGACGGGCGTTCCGAGGACGGAGCGCTCCCGGCCGAGGTGCGGGGGGAGCCGTCGCCGCC
>DAPKRP010000381.1:0-5267 GCA_031800515.1 Polyangiaceae bacterium LLY-WYZ-14_1
GGAGAGCCCTTCGACCCGGTGGTGGCGAGCCGGAGGGCGCGGCGCGCGAGCGCCTCGGCGGCCCGATCCATCTTCGGCGGGTTCGCCGAGCTGCCCGCGGGGCGGCCCGGCCAGGCCCGCCTCGCCGCCCGCCCCGTCGCCGGGGAAGACCACTGGGACGTTCGCCTCGTCGTCGCCCTGACCGCGAAGG
This sequence comes from Polyangiaceae bacterium LLY-WYZ-14_1, assembly GCA_031800515.1. GTDB lineage: Bacteria > Myxococcota_A > Polyangia > Polyangiales > DAPKRP01 > DAPKRP01. The sequence continues at coordinate 191 of DAPKRP010000381.1, forward strand.
GGCCGAAGAAGGTGGGCTCGACGGAAGGCATGGAGCGCTCCCGGAAGACCTCTCCCTTCTACGAGGCCTGGGTCGCCGCCGCCCCGGCGCTCCACCGTCGGGTCAAACGTGGGGTGCGGGAGCGTGACCTCGACCGGGTGGGCCGCGCCATGGAACAGAGCACCCTCGCCTTCCACGCCTGCGCGATGGCCTCGGACCCCGGGATCTTCTATCTGCGCCCGGCGACGCTGGCGGCCCTCGACACCGTCCACCGCCTGCGGGAAGACCTGGGCATCCCGGTCTACGCGACGATGGACGCCGGGCCCCACGTGAAGGCCCTCTGCCGGGCGACGGATGCGCGAACCGTGCAGCGGGCGCTAGCCCGGACCGAAGGGGTGCTCCGCACCATGATCGCCGCCCCGGGTCCCGCCGTCGAGGTCTCCGCCGAGCCCTGACCTCGCCCCGCCCGCCCCCTGGCGGGACGGGCACCCGGAAACCTGTCCTCCAGGAGCCGCCAGCCGATGCCTCCGGTCCACCCTTCCTACCGGGGGGCCAGCGCCCCCGGAAAGCTCATGATCGCCGGCGAGTACGCCGTCCTCGACGGCGCCCCGGCGGTGGTCACCGCCGTCTCGGCCCGTGCCCAGGCCGTCTGGTCGGGGCGGCCCGGCGACGGCTCGTCCCACCAGGACGACGGCTCGCGGAAGTCCCGTCCACCCGGACCCGAGGCACTGCTAGCCCGACGCTGCGCGGAACAGGTGCGTGGCGTGGTGCCCCAGGAGCTCGAGATCGACGTGAGCGCCCTTCGGTCGACGGACCGAAAGCTGGGCCTCGGCTCGTCGGCCGCCGCGGCGGCGGCGGCGGCGGGCGCGGTCTGGGCGTATCATGGGCGAGACCCCGCCGCCGAGCGCCGGGCGATTCTCGAGGCCGCCCTGGAGGGGCATCGGGCGGTCGCCCCAGAGGGTAGCGGGGCGGACGTCGCCGCCGCGGTCCTGGGCGGGACCCTTCGCTTCTCCCGGCAGCCCGGCAGCCCGGAGGTCTCCGTGTCCGCCCTCGAATGGCCGCCAGGCCTCGCGCTTCGGGTGGTCTGGACCGGTCAGGAGGCGCGGACCAGCGACCTGGTCGCCCGGGTGAACCAGCTGACCCCGGGGGAGCGGCGGCGCCGCCTCGACGCGATCGCCGAAGCCGCCCAGGCCTTCATCGACGCCTTCCAGCAGGGCCGGCGCTCCGCCGCCTTGGACGCCGTCGGCGCCCACCATCGGGCGATGGCCGACCTGGGTCGGGCAGCCGGCGCGCCCATCGTGGAAGAGCGGCTCGAGGCAGCCGCCACCCTCGCCGCTCAGCACGGGGGCGCCGCCAAGCCCTCCGGCGCCGGCGGGGGCGACGTGGCCCTCGCCTTCTTCGCGACGCCGGACGACGCTAGTCAATTCGACGAGGCGGCGGCCGGTGAGGACATGGCGATCCTCGGGATCGAAGCGGGCGCCGAGGGCGTCCGGGGCCTCGCCGAAGCGGACGACGCCCGGCAGCAGGACGACGACGACGCCGGCCAGGGATAGGCCGGCGGGAAGGACACGATCGCATGGTCACCTCGCGTCTCTCTGGCTTCTACAAGCTCTCCGTCGCCGAACGGCGCCGGGCCGCTGCCGAAGCCCTCGGCGTGCCCGCGAGCAGCCTGGAGGCCGTCTTCGAAGACGGGGGCTTGGGTCTCCCGACGGCGGAGAAGACCATCGAAAACGTCATCGGAACCTACGCGTTCCCCTTCGCCCTGACCCTCAACGTCAAGATGAACGGGCGGGATCACCTGGTGCCGATGGTGGTCGAAGAACCGTCGGTGGTCGCCGCGGCCTCGAACGCGGCCCGCATCGTCCGGGAGGGCGGCGGCTTCCAGGCGGAGGCCGACGACCCGATCATGATCGCTCAGGTGCAGCTCGACGACGTCGCCGATGGGGCCGCCGCGGCCGCCGCCGTCGAAGCGCACCGGGACGAGCTCCTGGCCCGGGGCGACCAGGCGGTGGCCGGCCTGGTTCGCCGAGGCGGGGGCTGCCGGGGGATCGAAGCGCGGGACCTCGGCGAGGGGCTCTTCGTCGTCCACGTCCTCGTCGACTGCCGGGACGCGATGGGAGCCAATCTGGTCAACACCGTCGCGGAGGCGCTGGCCCCCCGGATCGCCGAGCTCACCGGGGGGCAGGTCGGCCTGCGCATCCTCTCCAACCTCTGCGACAAGCGAAAGGTCCGGGTGACCGCCTCCATCCCGGTCGGCGCCCTGGCCTCCGAGGGCCGCTCCGGGGCCCAGGTTCGGGACGGGATCGTCCGCGCCTCGCGCTTCGCCGAGCGCGACCCCTACCGGGCGACCACCCACAACAAGGGGGTCATGAACGGGGTCGACTCCGTGGTCCTGGCCACCGGCAACGACTGGCGTGCGGTGGAGTCCGCCGCCCACGCCTACGCCGCCCGGAACGGACGCTACGAGCCCCTCTGCGTCTGGCGGCGGGGGGACGACGGCAACCTGGTGGGCCACCTGGAGATGCCGCTGTCCCTCGGGATCGTCGGGGGTCCCTCCCGGGTGCACGCCGGCGCCCGTTTCGGCCTCGAGGTGACCCGGGCGGAGACCGCCCAGGAGCTCGCGATGCTGGTGGGCTGCGTCGGCATGGCCTCGAACCTCGCCGCCTGTCGCGCCCTGGCCACCGACGGCATCCAGAAGGGTCACATGGCCCTCCACGCCCGGAGCGTCGCGATCGCCGCCGGGGCGGAGGGGGACGAGGTCGAGCTCGTCGCCGCCGAGATCCATCGGCAGGGCCAGGTCAACCTCGACGCCGCCTCCGCCGCCCTCCACCGGGTCCGGGGACCCGTGGCGGCGCCCCGAGCCGCCGCGATGGCGGTCGCCGGGGAATAGCGCTGCCGGCCCCGGCGAGGGAAACGGACCGGGAACGAAGAAGGCGTCGCGGAAAAACCCTACTGGGACTTCTCCATCCCGGGGTAGGCCTGCCGTTCCCCCCTGGGCCCGGCGCCTTTCGGGCACCAGAGATCCCGGCGGATGTTGCTCCCGATTTACGTCTTCGCCCTGGTCGTCGGGGGCATCCTGCTCGGCGCATCGATCTTCATCGGTGGCGGCGATGATGGGGATGCGGCGGGGGACCAGGGCGCCGACTTCGACGCCGAGGGGGACGCGGACTTCGACCCGGACGGGGACGCCGGCAAGGACCTCGGCCCCAGCCCGTCCGGGGATGCCGGCGGCGCGGTCACCTTCTTTTTGTGGAGCCTCGGCTCCCTTCGCTTCTGGACCTTCTTCCTCGCCTTCTTCGGCCTCACCGGGCTCGCCCTAGACGGGCTGGGGCTGGTCGCCCCGGGGATCGTCGGCCCCATCCTGAGCGTCGGGATGGGCCTCGTCGTCGGCCTCGGAGCCATGGCCGCCCTCCGGGCGCTCTCCGGGGACCGCTCCACGAGCCACGCCTCGTCCCGGGACTACGTCGGCAAGAGCGCGCGGGTGCTCCTCCCCGTGCGGGGCGGGGGCGGGGTCGGCAAGGTCCGGGTGCGGGTCGCCGGAACCGAGGTCGACCTTCTGGCGACGACGGACGACCCCCGTGGCTTCGACGCGCGAGAGGAAGCGCTGGTGATCCAGGTCGAGGGCACCCGGGTCCGGATCGCCCGGATGGACGACATCGCCCGAGGCGGCTCCTAGGGGAGCTGGGCCGAGGGTGGGACGACGGGGGCGCCGCCGGCGCCCCCCCGGAGGGAACGAGAAGTCATGCAGCCGAACTTTCCTGGAGCCGACAACCTACCCGGGTTGGGAGAGCCGATCCCGCCGGAGTCCGCCGGTGGCCTGGGCGCCCTGGGGGACGTCATCGTCGTGGTCGGGGTCGCCGGGGTGCTCTTCGCCGGCTTCATCCTGCTGGTCTTCGGCATCGTCAGCCGCCTGCTCTACGTGGCTCGCCCGAACGAAGCGCTGATCTTCAGCGGGAAGAGCTACACCACGGAAGACGGCCGGAGGCTTGGCTTCAAGGTCGTCACGGGGGGCAAGCGGGCCTTCCGGATCCCCGTGATCGAGCGGGTCGACCGCCTGGACATGAGTCTGATCCCGATCGACATCCGGGTGGTCAACGCCTACTCCCGGGGGAACATCCCGCTTCAGATCCACGCGATCGCGAACGTCAAGATCCACTCCGACGCGTTCTATCTTCGGAACGCCATCGAGCGCTTTCTCGGGCGAAGCCGCCAGGAGATCCAGGCGGTCGCCCAGCAGACCCTGGAAGGTGCGCTCCGGGAGGTGCTGGCCCAGCTCACCCCGGAGGAGGTGAACGAGGACCGGCTCAAGTTCGCCGCCAACCTGATCTCGGCCTCCGAGGACGACCTTCAGAAGCTCGGCCTCGCCCTCGACACCCTCAAGATCCAGCACGTCTCCGACGAGGTCGAGTACCTCGACTCCCTGGGCCGACCCCGCATCGCCCAGGCGAAGCGGGACGCAGAGAACGCGGAGAACGAGGCCGCCCGGGAGGTGATCGGCGCCCAGGCCCAGGCGGACCGGATCGCCGAGACGGCCAAAGCGCAGGCGGAGGCCGCCGTCCTCTCCAAGCAGAACGAGCTGCGCCGGATCCAGGCGGAGCTCGAAGGCGAGGCGCAGGCCGTCGAACGAGAGGCGGAGGCGGCGGCGAAGACCGCCCGCGCCCTGGCGGAACGCACCCTCCAGCAGATCCGGGACGAGCTCGAGAACAAACGCCTCCAGGCCGAGGTGGTCATCCCCGCGGAGGCCCAGCAGAAAGCCCAGGAGCTGCTGGCGAAGGGCGACGCGGCTCCGACGGCGGAGAACGGCCGGGCGAGCGCGATGGTCCTCGACATGATGAGCGAGGCCTGGCAGTCGATGGGGTCCGACGCGAAGGAGATCTACGTGGTCCAGCACCTCGAAGAGATCCTCGGGACGGTCATCGACAACCTGCGGAACGTCCAGGTCGGCGAGGTCAGCGTGCTCGACCAGGGGGACGGCACGGGCCTCGCGACCTACGCCGCGACCTATCCCCAGATGGTCGCCTCCGTCCTGCGAGCCCTCGGTGAATCCACCGGAGTCGACGTCCCGGCGCTTCTCGCCAGCGACGGCCGAGGCCGCAAC
>DAPKRP010000382.1:0-2373 GCA_031800515.1 Polyangiaceae bacterium LLY-WYZ-14_1
GCCCCCCTTCCCGGCTCCCCGGAGGCCGAGGCCGACGGGGACCGCCGGTCCCTCGGCGGACAGGGCTCCGCCGGTCCCTCGGAGGACGACGCCCCGCCTCAGGACGGTGGGCCCCAACCGCCCCTCCGGGACGGAGACGCCATCCGGCTCGCCCCCGGGAGCGGTGTGCGCGTGACCTTGCATCTGCCCCCGGGCGGCGGACGGCTCCGAGGACGGCTGGCCGGCCCGGGCGCGCGCGCGCTCCGGGTCACCGTCGGCCTCGAGCCGGTGGCGGGGGACCCCCCGACCGGGGGCAGGGTCGACCTTCCCCCGAGCCGTCCCGGTCCCTTCGACCGGCGCCTCCCGGGCCGGGCCGACCGCCTGACCGTCATCGACCTGGCGCTCCCCGAGGACGCCCCCGGCCCCGTCCGGGTGGTCCGGCCGAAGGTGCTCGTGCGGACCCAGGACGCTCCCGTCGCCGCGCCTCCGCCCCGCACCTGGCGACATCTGGTCGTCGTCCTCTGCGACACCCTTCGGGCCGACGCCCTGCGCCTCTACGCGCCGGAGAGTCGGGTTCGGACCCCTGCCCTCGACCGGCTCGGTCGCGCCGCGGCCACCGTCGTCGGCGCCCGGGCTCCAGAGAACTGGACCAAGCCGAGCGTCGCCAGCCTGCTCTCCGGTCTGATGCCCTGGGAGCATGGGGCGCAGGACGGAGACAGCGTCGTGCCGGCCTCCGCCAAGCTGCTGTCGGAGCGCCTGGAAGGCGCCGGGTTCCACACCGGCGCCTTCATCGCCAACGGGTACGTCTCCGGCAAATTCGGTTTCGAACGCGGCTGGACGACCTGGCGGAACTACATCCGGGAGGGCCGGCGCACCCCCGCTCGCTTCGTGGCCCGGGACGTCCTGGAATGGCTCGATGCCCGGCCCGAGGGCGAACGGTTCTTTCTCTACGTCCACACCATCGACCCCCACGTTCCGTACATCGTTCCGGACGAGGACCTCGCCGCCTACGACGTCAGGCCCTACGCGGGGCCGGTCGATTTCCAGCGAGACCGCCTGCTCCTCGAGAAGGTCAAGACGGGCCGGATCCGCCTGAACGACCGGGACCGGGAGCGGCTCCGGGCGCTCTACGACGCCGAGATCAGCTACCACGACCACCACCTTGCGACGGTCCTGGAAGCCCTCGACCGCCGCGGGCTAAGCGAGGACACGGTGGTGGTCTTCACCTCGGACCACGGGGAAGAGTTCTTCGAACACGGGTCCGTCGGCCACGGACACAGCGTCTTCGAGGAGCTGCTCCGGGTGCCCCTGGTGATTCGCCTGCCCGGTCTCACCGACCGGGGCCTTCGCCTCGACGATGGTGCCGTCGGCCTCGCGGACGTCGCCCCGACCGTGCTCGACGCCCTGGGGCTGCCCATCCCGGCGGAGCTCTCGGGACGGTCGTTGCTCCCCCGGCTCCGGGGAGAGCGGCCCACGGCGCCCCCCTACACGGTGAGCGCCTTCATGGGAGGATGGCGGGCGGTGGTGGAAGGCCACCTCAAGCTCGTCCAACGGACGACCCGGGAGACGCGGCTCTACGACCTGCAGGCGGATCCCGGGGAAACGAGAGACCTCGCGGCGGAACGCCCCCTCGCCGTGGCCCACCTCCGCCGTCTCCTCGGCCAGGGCCTCGGCTCGGAACGGGTGCACGCCCCGGCGACCACGGCGATCGACCCGGCGACGGCGTCCCAGCTTCGCGCCCTGGGCTACACCGACGACTTCCGGCGCTCCGAATCTCCCTGACCGCCTCCGAGCCCCCGGGTGGGCGCGCCGGCGGGAACGCTCGCCGCGCCTTGCAGCCGACGCCGCCTCGGCTAGGGCGGATCGAGGGCGGGCCATTCTTCGTCCAGGGCGTCGAGGACGGGGACGGCGCGAATCCGGTCCAGGCCCACCAGGGTGCGCAGGGTGTGGCGGTCCAGGGTGACCATCACGACGTCGTCGTGGAGCCAGAGCCGGTCGCCGACGAAGAGGTGGCGCTCCAGGGGGTAGCCCGCATCCGCGCCCCCCGGCGCCCGGGCCGCGGCGAGCACCTCGCCGTCGGAGGCGCGCACCCGAAGGAGCAATCCCTTTCGGGACTGGGCGTAGAGGTCGTCGTCGATCGCCACGACGCGGGCCCCCGGGGAGGCGGCCCGGGTCCAGGTGCAGGTGGCCGCCGGCAGCCGGCAGTGGCTCAGTCGGTGGGAGGGGCCGTCCGTGCGTTTCGCGTCGTCTGCCGCCGTATCCTTCGCCGCCGCGGGGGCGGTCCCCGGCGGTCCGTCGGCGTCCCGCCGCAGGACCCGGGGACCGACCAGGACCAGGGCACCGCCGTCTCCCACCGCCAGGTCGAGGAGCGCGTCGTCGGGCCCCAGCAGGAAG
>DAPKRP010000383.1:0-4003 GCA_031800515.1 Polyangiaceae bacterium LLY-WYZ-14_1
ACCTACGAGGACTTCGGATCCTTCCCCGCGGAGGACGCCCTAGACGACCCCCGCGCCCCCGCCCGGCGTCGGGGGCTCAGCCGCGCCGCCCTCCTCGACCTCGAAACCGGGTCCCTCGAGATCCCGAACCACGTCGCCACCCGCCTTCGGATCCTGGACGGAGACCTGACCGCCCTGGCCGCCCGGGGCGGCGGCGCGATCGTCGACGGCGTCTTGTCCATGGTCGCCGGCGGGGTCTCGATCACCCTGGCGATCGTGCTCGACGACGAGGATCCCCTCGGACCCTTCCTCTACCTGGTCGGCAGCGCCGCGGTGGCCCGGGGCATCCTCAACATCACCCTGGTGCCGAACGCCGAAGAGCCCGCGGCGCGCTTCGCCGCGATGCCGATGAGCAGCCGGCAGGAGGTGCTCGAGCGCCTGGCCTTCGGCGAGGCGGCCCTGGCCCGGCTGGCGGAGCGAAACCGGCTGGCCCGGCTGCTCGACGCGGGCCTGAATCTGGCGGTCGGGGTCGCGATCGTCCCGCTCTGGCTCGGTCCGAACGACTTCACGCTGGATGAACCGGTGGACTACTTCATCGTCATCGCCGCCGGGATCTCGATCTTGAGCGGGGTGATCACCCTGCTCTCGGAGACCGACGCGGAACGCCGCTGGCGCACCTACGCCGAGCTCAAGGAGCGCCTCGCCTCGGAGCGGCGGCGCCGCGGGTCCAGGAACCCGGCCTGGGACGACCTGGACGCGGCACCGGCGACGGAGACCCAGGGCCGCGGCCCGGGACGCCCAGCGGTGGCCGAGGTGCCGGTGAGCCCGGCGGCCATTGGGGATGGGCGGCGGGAGGCGGAGCCGTCCCCCCTTCGGCCGCAGTTCGGCGGTGGTCCCATCCCCGGTGGCGCGGCCGTCGGCCTGGCCTGGCGCTTCTGATCTCGGCGCCGGGGCCCGGCGGGCACCGGCTTTTTCGACACGGACCCTTTACAACGGCGCCCGGCTTCGCGATGCTCGGCCCTCGGTTGGTGTGACCCTATTGTGGAGGTCCTTGTCATGCGCGCCTTACGTTTGTCCGGCCTGACCGCCGTCGCCCTCGGCGTCGCGGCGGTGGGGTTGGTCGCCCCCTACCCCGTTGCGGCCCAGGAAACCCTGCCCCTCGAGGTGTCCTGCGGTAGCCGAACCCGCTGCACCTACCCCGTCCAGTTCACGACGACGGGGGGCCTCGCCGCGACCGGCGACATCAATTACGTCGAAGCCTATCTCCTGAGCGTCAACGGGGAAACCTACGACCTCGGACGCTTCGGCGTGGACGAAGAGCCGCTGCTACTCTTCGGGACCCGGCTCATCGTGATGCCCCCGGTGCTGATCGGGGACTTCCAGGTCAGCCGGGAGATCTACGTGCCGTCCGAGGGCGCCGCGGTGATCCGCTACCTCGACATCATCGAGAACTTCACCACCGCCCCCCGGACCGTGGACGTTTCGGGAGAAGGGCTGTTCTCGGCCATCAGCGGGATCATCGACTCGAGCAGCGATGACACCCTGCTGTCGACGGAGGACCTGTGGTTCATCGTCGACGACGAGCCCCTGACGTCGGACAGCGCCCGCTCCACCGTCTTCGCCGGTGTCGACAACCGGGTCGACGGCAACCTGGTCAGCGCGATCTCCCAGCGTCTGAGCAGCCGGGTCAACTACTCCTACGCCTGGACCGACGTCCGGGTCGAAGGTTCCTCCCGGGCCGTCTTCATGACCTACGGCGGCCAGCGGATGAACCCGGACCTGGCCGCCGAGGACGCCGCCGACATGACCGCGCCCGACCTCGACTCGGACGATCGATTCATGGAGGCGATCACCTTCGACCTGGACCGGTACGTCGACGACATCGTCAACTTCAACCTGACCGGCCGGGACGACCCCGAAGTGCGATGGGAGACCCCCCGTCAGGTCGACGAAGGCGACCCATTCACCGCCTCGGTGCAGGTCTTCGACCCGAACGGCGGCGCCGTCTCCTGGTCCTGGGACCTGGATGACGACGGTGAGTTCGGAGAGAACCCGAACACCAGCACCTACGAACTGGTCGAAGCCGCCACCGACGGCACGGCGAACTTCCCCCTGAGCGTCCGGGCGGTGGTGAATGAAGGCACCCCGAACGAGATCTCGGTCGACCGGACGGTGCGGATCAGCATCCGGAACGTGGCCCCGACCATCGTCACCGAGCCCAGCCTGCAGACCACCCTCGGCTCTCAGTATACCTACGTGATCCGCGCCGAGGACCCGGCGGGCGAGAACGACGAGCTCGAGTTCATCCCGAACGAGGTGCCGGACGGGACCGTCATCGAGCGGATCGACACCGGCACGGCGCGGCTCCGCTGGACCCCCAGCGCCCTCGACATCACTGGCGCCGGCGAGACCATCCTGTTCAACATCATCGTCTCCGACGGCGACGGCGGCAGCGACTCCCAGACCTGGGAGCTCATCGTGCTGGACAACCGGCCGCCGAACGCTCCGGAGCCTATCTTCCCGGTCGGCGGGATCGGCGTGGAAGATGGCCAGCCACGGCTGGCGGTCCGGAACGCTCGGGACTCGGACCTGACCGACCGCCTCGTCTACTTCTTCGAGCTCGACACCGTCGACACCTTCGAGGGCGTCGACCTGCGTCAGTCCGGCCCGGTGGCCGAGCTGCCCGGCTTCACCTTCTGGTTCGTCGAGCCGGAGCTGCCCACGGGCCGCTACTTCTGGCGGGCGCAGGCCTCCGACGGGAGCCTGGCCTCCGACTGGCGCCGGGCCGAGTTCTGGGTGGTCGAGCCCATCCCGGACGCAGGTCCCCAGACGATTCCCGACGCGAGCTTCGAGCGTCCCGGCTCCGGCGGCGATAGCAACTGCTCCGTCGGCGGCCGGGCCGACGCCCGGGGCGCGGCTACCCTCCTGGGGTTGGTGGGCTTGGGCCTCGTCCTCGCCCGCCGACGGTCGCGCCGGCGCCAGGCCTGACGGCCGCCCCTCCCCTCGAACGCTGCCCTCCTCGGTCACGACCGACCGGCCAGGAGGAAGCCCCGGTGGGCGCTTGCGGAGGCGCCCCACCGGAGCCAGGACGAATGCGTCGGCCCCATTCCGGGGTCGGCGCATTCGCCGTTCGTGCGCTCGCCCGACCCTCTCGCCTGGTCCCCATGATGGTCCGTCCCAGCCTCCCACCTCGTCGCCGTCGACCCGAAAGCCACCGGCGCCAGCCTTCCCTTCCTGGGTCTCCGGGCTTCCGGATGCCGCTGCTCCTCCTCCTGTTGCTGCTGCTGCTCCCCGGACCCCTGCTGGTCTCCGCCGCCGGCTGTGGCGACGATGACCGGCCGCCCGCCGCCCCGGGAGGCGGTGGCGGCGGCGGCACCGTAGGCGGCAGCGGCGGTGGCGGCGACGATGACGACGACGACATGGATGGCGAGACGGCGGACGCCGGTCCCAGCACCGATTCCATCTGCCTGGCCATCGACGACCCGGGCGTCGGCTTCTTCACCGCCAACGTCTTCGGCACCGGCACCGTCCTCGACGTCGAGCCCGACTTCCTCGGGGTCCGGTACCTCTGCCGGGGCGGCGGCACCGACGCGCAGCTAGAGGTCGTCCTGGGACCGAGCCGGGACTGCAGCAGCGACGTCCGCGGGGCCCTGTCTTTCCGGTTCCTGGCCGACGACATCGGCGGCCTCATCTCCACGGGATCGTCCCTCGAGCTCGCCCCGACCCCGGGGATCGTCGACCCGGTGGAGCTCTCCCTGTTCGTCGACCCCACGGGGGGCGGCGTCGGCCGGGAGTTCGGCACCTGCAGCGCCGAGACCACCGGCTTCATCGACTTCGAGGACGCCAACACCCTCCGCGGCGAACGCTTCCGGGTGATCAACTTCACCGCCTCCCTCGGAAGCTGCGACAACCCCCTGGACAGCCCCATCCAGGTCGACGCGAACTTCGACTTCCTGGTCCCCGCCACCTTCGAAGACGTCTGCCGCTAGCATCGGGGGGTGCGTACCTCGGGGGAAAGGGACGC
>DAPKRP010000384.1:0-16130 GCA_031800515.1 Polyangiaceae bacterium LLY-WYZ-14_1
TTGCCCCGGGCTCACTCGCTGCCTTCCGACGCCTCGGATTCGGAGATCAGCTCCGGAGAGGTGCCCGCGGCCCACTCCCCGGTGGCCGGGTCGTAGCGAAGGCCGCTCACCCCATCCACGTCTCCCCGATACTTCGTGTCGTTGATCGTATAGGCGAGGAACACCCCGGCGAAGAGGAGCGAGCCAACGAAGATGAGGGCGTTGAACCGAGCGTCGTCTCGCAGGTGCATGAAGTACATCACCACCAGGCTCGCCTTCACCGTCGCGATGAGCACCGCGACCACCAGGTTCGCCGCTCCGAGGTGGACCTGGTAGGCGCCCACGGTGAGCAGAGTCAGAACGATGAGCGCCCCGAACACGCCGAGGTACATGCTCAGTGGGTGGGCGTGCACGTGGACGTCGCCGTCTTCGACGGCGGCGTGATCCGCGGTGGGTGTGCTCGTCTTAGCCATGGAGAAATGCCGCCTGAATCCGTCGAGGTTGCGGGAGCTAGGGGCTCAGTCGATCAGATAGAGCAGGGGAAACAGGTAGATCCAAATCAGGTCCACCAGATGCCAATACAGGGCGCTCAGCTCGACCGGGGTGAAGTACTTGGGACCGAACTCGCCCCGTTCGTTGCGCACCAGGATCCACAGCAGGATGCCGATCCCCACCAACACGTGGAGCCCGTGAACAGCGGTCATCATGAAATAGATCCCGAGGAAGGACCGGAGGTGAAATGGAACGCCGGACAGCTCGAGATGGTGGGCCTTTTCCAAGGCGTGCTGGATCTCTTCGACCCCGTGGCTCGTCGGCGCGAACCAGATGCCCGGGCCGAAGCCAACGTGAAACTTGTGCTCGTACTCGATGAACTTCACCACCATGAAGCCCAGGGCGCAGAGGATGGTCACGACGAGATACCATCGGACCTGCACCCGCTTTCCCAGCTGGGCGGACCGCACCGCCAGCGCCACGGTCAAGCTCGAAAACAGGAGAACCACCGTATTGAGCGCCCCCAGCCGCCAGTCGAGCAGGTGGGAGCCCAGGGAGAACACCTGCGGGTACCAGTTCCGGTAGATGCCGTAGGCGACGAAGAGCCCGCTAAAGAACAGGATCTCCTGCGCCAGGAACAGCCACATCCCGAGCTTCGCCGATTCGAACTGCTGGCTCGGCGTGTCGAAGTGATGGCGCAGGAACGCGCCCTCTCCCTGAGCGTGGTGCCCATCCTCGGGACGGGCGCCTGAAGTGGCAGCGCCGGCGGTTCCGCCGTCGGCGATGGCCGGGGTTGCGTCCGTGGTCATCGTGTTCGTTTCCTGTGGGAACCGGGCAGGTCCCGGTCCGGGTATCCGCAGTCGTCGGTGGCAGGCCCACCGGATGATGGTCGGCGCAGCGCCGACCGTGAGCTCGCCCGAGCCGTCGCCGCCGTCCCGAAGGCTTCTGGCGGCGCGGGTTGAACCAACGACCGCCCGGCGTCAACCGGAACCCGTGGTCGAGCCCTCAGCGGGCAGCGGCCGGCCGGTTCTCCGGGAAGCCTTCGAAGAGCTCCTCGTCGGTGGCGAGGTGATAGTCGTACGGGCCGCGGGTCATCACCACCGGCTCGCTGAAGTTGTGCTCCACCGGCGGCGACGAGGTCATCCACTCGTAGCCGGCGGAGCCCCAGGGATTCGGCGGGGCCTTCTCGCCCTTCATCAGCGAGACGAAGAGCATGTACCCCATGACCAGGAACCCGAACCCAAGCACGTAGGCGCCGATCGAAGAGAATCCGTGAAGCGCCTGGTACTGCTCCAGGTAGTCGTAGTAACGCCGCGGCATCCCCTTCGAGCCCAACACGAACTGGACGAAGAAGGTGAGATTGAAGCCGAGGAAGATCAGGAACCAGGACACCTTCGCCAGGCGCTCGTCGAAGATCTTACCCGTCATCTTGGGCCACCAATAGAGGAGGCCGCCAAGGAACGCGAAGACGGTTCCGCCGACCATCACGTAATGAAAGTGGGCGACGACGAAGTACGTGTCGTGAAGGTGCACGTCCACGGACAGGGTTCCGAGGAACAGCCCGGTCAGGCCACCGATGGCGAACAGGGCGATGAAGGACAGGGCATAGAGCATCGGCGACGCGAGCCGGATGCTGCCCTTGTAGAGGGTGGCGACCCAGTTGAAGATCTTCACGCCGCTCGGGATCGCGACCAGGAAGGTCAGCGCGCTGAAGACCATCACCGCGTAGTCACTCATGCCCGAAGTGAACATGTGGTGGCCCCAGACCAGAAAGCCGAGGAGCGCCAGAGCCACGGAGCTCATCGCGACGAACATGTATCCGAAGATCTTTCGCCGAGCGAACGTCGCGATCAGCTCGTTGATGATCGCCATCCCCGGCAGAATCATGATGTACACGGCGGGGTGGGAATAGAACCAGAAGAAATGCTGGAAGAGGACGGGGTCGCCGCCCAGCTTCGGGTCGAAAATCCCGACCCCCACCAACTTCTCCATGAAGAGGAGCAGCAGCGTGATCGCCAAGACCGGCGTAGCCAGCACCTGGATGACCGATGTGGCGTAGATCCCCCAGACGAAAAGCGGCATGCGGGTCCAGGTCAGCCCCGGCGCCCGGAGCTTGTGGGTCGTCGCGATGAAGTTCACGCCGGTCAAGATGGACGAGAACCCAAGGATGAAGACGCCCATCGTCATCCACAACACCGAGCTGTCTGCCGCCGACGAGCTGTAGGGCGTGTAGAACGTCCAGCCCGTGTCGACGGCTCCCCACAGAATGGCGACGACGGTGAACACCGAACCGATGACGTAGATGTAGAAGCTCGCCAGATTCAGCCTAGGGAACGCGACGTCCTTCGCGCCGAGCATGATCGGCATGAAGAAGTTCCCCAGCGCGGCCGGAATGCTCGGGATGATGAACAGGAACACCATGATGGCCCCGTGCAGGGTGAACATCTGATTATAGGTGTCCGCGTCCATGATCGTCCGACCCGGCGCGATGAGCTCCGTTCGAATCAGAACGGCGAAGACCCCACCGACGAGGAACGCCAGCAGGATCGACGCGAGGTACATCAGGCCGATTCGCTTGTGGTCGATGGTCAGCAGCCAGGACGCGAGGCCCTTCTTTTCCAAATAGCTGACGTCGTGGTGCTCGCCGGCGAGGGCGGAGGGAACGTAGTTGCCTGCTTCGACGGTCATGGTGTCGTGCTCCGGTCGTCGTCGTAATCGGTCACGGCTCAGGTCGGGGTTCCGTTTGCCTCGTCGGCGGGCGCGCCGTCCGCGGCGTCCCCTCCGGCCGGGTCACCGGCGGAGTCTTCCGCAGGCTCTGCCCCTTCCGCGGCCCCATCCGCGCTGTCCTCTGCCGTGGGTTCGGCGCCGCCGCCATCGTCCCCAGCCGACCCCTCTGCGGGCGTCGCTTCGTCGCCGGTGGCGGCCTCGTCTCCGCTCAACTTCCGGATGTAGGCCACGATGGAATCGAGCTGGAAGTCCCGCAGCTGATAGGGGGGCATGACCACGTTCTGGTAGCCTTCGACGATCTGGCTGCCTGGGTTCAGGATCGAGTTCTTGATGTAATCGGCGTCCGCCACCACGGCACCGCCTTCCATCAGAGGCCGCTCCTTGCCCCAGAGGCCCTTCCAGTTGGGCGCCGGCTGCATCGTGACCCCGTCCACCTTGTGGCAGGCGACGCAGCCATTCGACACGTAGAGCTGCTCTCCATATTCGGCGGGGGTCATGCCCTCCGGCACGCTGTCCAGACTGCGGACGTGCCGTTCGAACTCTTCATCGCTGACGACGTGGATCTTGGCGTTCATCGCCGAGTGACCGACGTTGCCCGTTCCGCCGGGAGGCGCTCCGCAGTATTCGGTGCAGAAGACCTGGACGTCCCCCTTCTGCGTCGCCTCGAACCACAGGGTCGTATACATCCCGGGAACGACGTCCTTCTTCACCCGGAACGCGGGGATGTAGAAGCTGTGCAGGACGTCCTTGGAAGACATGATGAGCCGCACCGGTCGGTTGACCGGGACCGTCATCTCGTTGCCTTCGCTGGCGCCGCTCGGGTATTCGAACTCCCAGTTCCACTGGGCGCCCCGAACCCGAATGTCGACGGCGTCCGCTGGGGCGACCGCCGCGGTCACGTAGCTCTCCCAGCCCCAGGTGAAAATGAACCAGAGCAGGACAAGGGGAGCGAAGGTCCACAGGACCTCCAGGGGCGTGTTGTGGCCCGTGGGTGCTGCCTTGACGCCGTCCCGACGTCGGTACCGCACGACGAACCAGCCCATGACGCCGACGATCGCGACGAAGAAGGCAACGCTGATCCAAAACAGGAAGTAGTACAGCCAGTCGACCTCGGGGGCGTAGGTCGAAAGCTGCGGCGGAAGCTGGATGTCCTGCGGTTGATTCATGTCGTCTGTTGCGATGGTTCGACGGCCGTCGACCCAGCCGCCGGTTCGGGAGGACCCTTCGATGGGGTGGACGGCCGGGCCGGGCCACCACGGCGAGAGCCGAGCTCACGCCGCCACAACACCGCCAGCACGCCTCCGAGGGCCAGCGCGGTGAGCGCACCACCCACCTTCATGACCTGGGTCGCGACGAGGACGTAACCACCGGCCTCCGGGTCGTACTGATAGCAATAGAGCACGACCTGCTCGATCGTGGAGATCGACCGACCCTTCGACGCTTCCAGCAACCCCACCCGAAGGTCGCCGGGATTCAGGGTCAGCCCATACAGATAGCGGGCGATGCGTCCTTCCGGGGTCAGCAGCATCACCACCGCCGGGTGGGCGTACTGGTCCGCGGAGGCATTGTAGAAGTACCGAAACCCCGTCGCTTTGGTCAGCCGCTCGATGGCGTCTTCCGACCCGGTCAGGAAATGCCAGCCGGAACCGGCGGCGTTTCGTCCATAGCTGTCGACGAGCCGGGCGCGGCGCTTGGCAGCCGCCGCCGGCGTGTCCTCGGGGTCGATGCTGACGTTGACGAAGACGTATTCCTCGCCGATCGTCCAGGGGACCTCCGCCAGCCCGTCGACCGCGCCTTCGAGCACCATGCTGCAGAGCACCGGGCAGGAGTGGTAGGCGAAGGTGAAGGCCACGGGTTTTCCCGGCGCTTCCGCGAGAATCGCGCCCAGCGTCGTGGGGTGGCCTTCCTCGTCGGTGAGGGACACGTCGAGGGGCAGCGCTTCTCCCAGATGCTCGTCGACCCCGATCCGGTCGAGCATGGGATTCGTGTCGACGGGCGGGGGACCGGATTCCGACGGGAGGCCTCGCTGGGCGACGGCCACGGGGGGAAGCACCGCCGCCCCTGCGGTGGCGAGGGCGATGACGCCGGCCCAGCGCAGCGCGCTGTCCGCCCGAACCCGCCGTTGGTCGTCGCGTTCCACGTGAGACAAATCGAGCGTTTGGCGAAGAAATCCGGTGCCTTCCGCCGGAAGGCTAGGCGAACTGGCACCCCGCGCAAGCCAGGACCGCGCTCTCGGGGTGGGCTCGACACTCGACCCGGTTCTCACCGGGCAAGGGCGATGATGGCGCAGTCCGCGCGGGGGCCCGACAAGGGGCGACAGCTGGGGTAAAGAGCCCTGGGGGTCCCAGGAAACGTCCGTCAGGGGCTGGCTGCACCGGCGGTCAGCGCGTCCTCGGACTGTCCGGGGCTCTGGCCAGCACCATCGGCAGCGGCCTCTCCCGTCCCCGAGGCTTCGTCCCCGGCCCCCGCGGACGCTTCCGCGGCGGCCGCCTGGCGCGCCGCTTCTTCGGCCGCGGCGGCCTTCCGGCGCTCGATGGCTTGCTTCGCCGCCTCGGCAGCCGCTTCGTTCTTCGCCTGGCCCCACCCTTCCACGGCGCCGAGGTCATCCGAGTCCCGGGGCTCGATGAGGGGAGAGGCATCCCGCCCCTGCTGCGCCAGGGTCTCCACCGCCTGCTCGATCGGCAGCCGACCGTTCTGCAGTTCGGACAACGCCCGGGACTTCGTCTCCTCGTACTGCGCCGCCGGCTGGCTCAACACCACCTTCTGCACCTGATCCTCGATGAACCCCTTGTAGTACGAGAGGAACATCGGACCCAGGATGACGAGGGTCAGCGCCGACAGCGCGGTGAAGACGAGAATGACGTTGTTGCGCGGCTCGGTCTGATCGGTGGCCATGAATGACGTCTCCGAGCGCCGGTGGTCAGGCGTTTTCGAAGTGGAGCGCCCGGGGCAGCCGCGGGTCGCCGAGGGGAATGAGGGGGTAGCGCTGCATGGCCCAGGTGACCACCGTCAGGAACGTGCCACCCACCGCAAAGAGGCAGGCCACATCCAAGAAGTGGAAGCTCAACGTCCCGGGCTCGAAGACCGGCAGCACGTACCAGTAGGCGTTCACGACGGTCATCGCGAGCATCCATGCGGCGGCAAACCCGAGGGTGGCGGATCGCTTCATCTTTCGATTGATGATGAGCAGGAAGGGGAAGATGAAGTGACCCGCCAGAAGCAGCAGGCTGTACGTCGCCCATCCGCCGTTGTTCCACCGATGGTGGTAGTAGATCGCCTCCTCCGGGATGCCCGCGTACCAGATGAGCATCATCTGGCTGAAGCACACGTAAGCCCAGAAGACGATGAACCCGAACATGAGCTTGCCCAGGTCGTGGTAGTGCTCCGTGTTGACCGTCTCGCCGAGGAAGCCCGCCCGCTTCAGGCTCAGGGTCACCACGATGATGAAGGCGTGGATCGAGACAGCGCCGCTGGCGAAGACGGTCACGCCGTAGATCGTCGAATACCAGGTCGGCTCGAGGGACATGACCCAGTCGAAGGCGGCGAAGGTCAGCGTCAGGCCGAATAGGATCGTCGCCACCGGCGCGAAACCCGCCATACGCCGAGTCAGGGCGACGTCCTTCGTTTCGTCCTGGGTGGTCGACCACCGGAAATAGACCAGGGCCAGCAGCGACCAGGTGAGCAGGTAGAACACCGCCCGGATGGTCCAGAACGGGACGTTCAGGTAGCCCGCCTTGTGGGTGAGGAGCTCGTGGTGGAGCTCGGCCTCCGGACCGGAGTGATGACCGCCCTCCCCATGGTCACCTCCACCCCCGTGGCCCCCGGCGCCGTGGTCGTCCCCCGCGGCGTCCGCCAGCGCGCGGGACGGTCCCAGCAGGGACTCGCCGGAACGGCTGCCGTGCTCGTCGGCATCGCCTCCGTGCTCACCGCCACCATGACCGTCGTCCTCGTGGCCGCCCTCGCCGCCGTGACCCTCTTCCCCGTGGCCCTCTTCTCCATGGCCCTCGGCGCCGTGGGCCGCGTCGACCTCGAAGGTCGCCCACTCGTAGAGATGGTCTTTGGTGACCCAGACCGGGATGAACAGCACGGTCAGCGCCGGTAGTCCTAGGGCGACGAACTCCGCCGTCCGACGAACCGAGGTGCTCCAGCCGGCGTTCGCCAGATGCTGCACGATCGTGAAGAACAGCCCGCCGAGCCCAAGGATCATGAACGTGAGGAAGGCGAACAGGTAGGAGAAGGCGAACCGACGCGGGTCCCCGGAGGCGCCGACCAGGGCACCGCCCCAGCCCAGCACCGCCAGGACCGCGGCCACCTTCCAGGCCTGCGCCCAGGCGCCCTGCCGTACCCGAAACAGCTCCGGCTTGCTCGAGGGGTCGTCTATCTCCGGGGCATGCCCGCCGTGACCCGCGCCCCCGCTCATCGCCCAACCTCGCCGTCCGTGGAGTCGCCGTTCGGGTCGACCAGATTCATCGCCTGCGCTTCTTCCGACTGGGAGAGCTGCAGCGCCCGGACATAGCCCACGATGGCCCAGCGGTCGTTCACCGGAATCGCGTGGCTGTATCCCGGCATGTTCCGAACGCCATTGGCGATGGTCCCGTAGAGCTGACCATCGGGCATGTGTCGGATGCGCTCGTCATGGAGGCTCGGGGGTTGCACCATTCCCCGCTGCACGGCCATCCCGTTGCCCTTGCCGTCGTAGTTGTGGCAGACGCTGCAGTAGATGCCGTACCGCTCCTGCCCCCGGGAGACGAGCTCCGGCATGCCCCCGTGGCGGTCGACGATCTCCGACGGGATGCGAAGCACCCACGCCGCGTCGTCCAGGGTACGGCCACGATAGACCTCCGGGTCGACCTCCATCTCCCGCGCGACGACCCCTTCGACGAGGTGCCGCATGGTCCGCCCGTCCTCGAAGAAGTAGCTTCGTTCCTGCGGATCGTAGCGGGGCTGGTCGTGCATGTTCCGAATCCAGGCCACCGGCGGGTCTTCGAAGGTCTGGCCACGGCAACCGGCACCGAGGGCCGGCACCACGACCAGGGCGGCGACGAAAAAGACCGTGCGGAAGGCGCGATCGAAACGGCGGTCGCTGCGAGGCATCGTCATTCGTCTCCTTCCTCGACCAGCTCGAGGTGGGAAGGCTCGAGGGATTCGAGGAACGTGCGGGTCTTCTCGAGGTCGAACTGGGGGTCTTCGGCCTCGATGGAGATGTAGAAGCGGTCGTCCGTCGCCGCCCGGAACCGGTCCGAGAAGAAGACCGGATGGTGGTGCCGCGGGAGCTGATTGAACCCGAGCATCGTGAACAGGGTCGCGAAGCCGGTCAGGAGAATCGTGAGCTCGAACATCACCGGGATCATCGACGGGATGGCCCCCGGGGGCTTGCCCCCGACGATGAGCGGATACCCTTCGAAGGGAGGCGGAAGCACCTGGAAGTTGTTGGTGATCTGAATCAGCACCGCCGCGACGAGGCACCCGGTGAGCCCACCGGCGAAGGAAAAGAAGCCGAGCTTGGTGGGCTTCAGGCCCATCGCGGCATCCATCCCATGGACGGGAAAGGGCGTGTGGACGTCCCACTTCTTGAAGCCCGCGTCCCGTACCTTTTCCGCGGCGTGGACGATGTCCTTCGTCGTGCCGAATTCGGCCAGGTAGAGGGCGGGTTTCGTCCCCTGGGACACGGCGGTGGCGAGCTGTGCGTCTTGGCGTTCCATGTCGTCTCCGCTCTTCGCGTCACTCCGCCGGCACGGGGGCGCCCGCGAGACCCGGGTCCGTCGCCTTCGGTTTTTCCGCCAGGGGCCGGATCGGAGCCGGTGCCGGGTGATAATCCCCGTGAGCGTCCGCCGCCGGCAAGGTCGCCTTCACCTCGGCGATCGCGATCATCGGAATCCAACGGATGAACAAGAGGAAAAGCGCGAAGAAGAACCCGATCGAACCCGTGTACATCAGGATGTCCACCGCGGTCGGGCTGAAGTAACCCCAGGACGACGGCAGGAAGTCCTGGAACAGGGAAGTGGCGATGATGACGAAACGTTCGAACCACATCCCGATGTTGATCAGAATCGACGCGACGAACATCACCGGGATGCTCGTCCGAAGTCGCTTCGACCAGAACAGCTGCGGGACCAACACGTTGCAGCTGATCATCGCCCAGTAGGCCCACCACAGGGAGCCGCCGGCGAGTCGGTTGTAGCGGAACACATACCACTCGTAGGGGTTACCCGAGTACCAGGCGATGAAGAACTCCATCGCGTACGCGTAGCCGACCAGCGTCCCCGTCAGCAGCATGATCTTGTTCATGAGCTCGAGGTGCTTGATGGTGACCAGGTCGTACATCTTGAAGACCGTCCGGGTGACCACCATCAAGGTCAGCACCAGGGCGAACCCGCTGAAGACCGCGCCCGCGACGAAGTAGGGCGGGAAGATCGTCGTGTGCCAGCCGGGAACCACGGAGGTGGCGAAGTCGAAAGAAACCACCGAGTGAACCGACAGCACCAGCGGTGTCGAGATGCCCGCGAAGATCAGGTACGCCCGTTCGTAGTGCTGCCAGTGGCGGTTCGAACCGCGCCAACCCAGGGCGAAGAATCCGTAGATCGCCCGACGCACCGGGTTCGCCGACCGGTCGCGTAGCGTCGCCAGGTCGGGGATCAGACCGACGTACCAGAAGATCAGAGAGATCGTGAAGTAGGTGCTGACGGCGAAGACGTCCCAGATGAGCGGGCTCTTGAAGTTCGGCCACATCAACATCTGGTTCGGGTACGGGAACATGTAGTAGTCGAACCAGGGACGCCCCGTGTGGAGAGCCGGATAGATGCCGGCGCACATCACGGCGAAAATAGTCATCGCTTCCGCGAAGCGATTGATGCTGGTCCGCCACTTCTGCCGGAACAGGAACAGAATCGCCGAGATGAGCGTGCCGGCGTGTCCGATCCCGATCCACCAGACGAAGTTCGTGATGTCCCACGCCCAGGCGACGGGGCTGTTGTTCCCCCAGACGCCAACCCCCCGGAAGACCAGGTAGGCGATGCAGGCGAAGAGCATCCCGGAGAGGGCAACGGAGATGAGGAACAGGACCCACCACCCGCGGGGCGCCGGATTCTCCGTGACCCGAGCCACCTCATCGGTGACGTGACGAAACGTCGTTTCGGGTGGGAGAAGGTTCCGTTCTCCGATTTCTTCGATCGGGGCGGCGTGACTGCTCATGCCTTCATCTCCGGGTTCACGTTTCGGATCTGACCGAGGAACCGAGTCCTCGGCTGGGTGCCGATCTCGGCGAGGAGCGCATAGCCGCGGTCGACCGAGTAGTGCTTCGCGACCTTGCTGTCCTTGTCATTGAGGTCGCCGAACACGATGGCGTGGGCGGGGCAGGCCTGCTGGCAGGCGGTGATGATGTCGCCATCCCGCAGGTCCCGACGCTGCCGCTTGGCCTCGTACTTGGCTTCCTCGATGCGCTGGGCGCAGTACGAGCACTTTTCCATCACGCCGCGGTAGCGGACGGTGACGTTCGGGTTGAACTGCATCTTCTTGGTCTCGGCCGGGTCCGTGCCGTGCCAGTTGAAGTAGTTGAACCGCCGCACCTTGTAGGGGCAGTTGTTCATGCAGTACCGGGTCCCGATGCACCGGTTGTAGGTCATCATGTTGGTGCCCTCGGGACTGTGGACGGTCGCATTGACCGGACAGACGTTCTCGCAGGGCGCCTCTTCGCAGTGCACACAGGCCACGGGCTGGACCGCAACCTCCGGCTCGTCCTCGTCTTCGCCGACCCAGTAGCGGTCGATCCGGATCCAGTACATCTCCCGGCCCCGAGCGAGCTCGCGCTTGCCGACGGAGGGGATGTTGTTCTCCGCCTGGCAGGCGATGACGCACGCGTTGCAGCCGGTGCAGGTGGTGAGATCGATGGTCATCCCCCACTTCCGGCCGTCGTAGACCACCTGTTCCCACAAGGGGGGAATGCTCATCTCCACCGTCCGATACGAGGGCAGCTCCGGCTGCTCCTTGTATTCGTCGACGGTCATGTCGATGGCGATGGGCCGCCCCTCCATCCGGTGGTGCTCCTGGGTGCGGGCCAGCCAGTAACGGCGACCCGCCCGTTCGACCTTGACCCCGGACACGAAGTCGAGGCCGTCGGTGGTACGGAACGGATAGACGTCGAAGCCTTGACCGCTGCCCCAACGGCCCGCGCGGGAGCGCCCCCAACCGAGGGTGAGGGTGATGCTTTCGTTGGCGTGCCCGGGCAGAACCGCGACCGGCAGCTCAAGGGGCTCGACCCCGCTCCGGCTCAGCCGCACGACGTCACCGTCTTCGACGCCGAGGGCCTGCGCCGTCTTCGGCGAGATGAGAGCGGCGTTGTCCCAGGAGAGCTTCGTCATCTGCTCGGGCAGCTCGAGCATCCAGAGGTTGTTGGCGAAGCTGCCGTCGTGGAGCCGATGGTCCGGCACGAAGCGGACTTCCATGGCGTCCTTGCTGTAGGTACCGGGCTCCCGAGAGCCGGAGCCGAGCGCCTCGGCGACCGCCTCCCGGAGAACGGTTCCCGTGGGGACCGTTCGCCCCGAACGAGGCGTCGGCTGAACCACGCCCGTATGGAGCGCGGTCCGCCAGGTCTTCTCGAAGCCCACCCCGTCTCCGGCGAAGCTCCGGAAGGTCCGCCGCACCTGGGGATAGCCTCGGAAGTTCGACTCCCCGGCGAGCATCCCGAGCAGCTCGAGCTCGCTCCGGGACGACCAGATCGGGGCGATCAGCGGTTGCTGAATCGCGTAGACGCCTTCCCGGGACCAGGCGTCGCCCCAGCTCTCGAGCTCGTGAGACCGCGGGGCGTGCCAGGTGCAGCGAGCGGAGGTCTCATCCCGGTTGTGCGCGAGGTGGAACGAAGCCTCCACCTTTCCGAGAGCATCGGCGAAGCCGAGGTCCGCGGGAGCATCGTAGACCGGGTTGCCGCCCAGGATCACCAGGGTGTCGACCTGCCCGGCCTTCATCGCCTCCGCCAGCGCAGCGACGTCCTCCGCCGGGTCGACCGTCCGAACGTCCACCGGGACCTCGTAGCGGACGGTCTTCCCGGTGTTGCCGAGGGCCTCGTTGAGGAGATGAACCAGCGCGTGGACCCGCGGCGGCTGCCCCGAACCAGCGACCACGAGGGCCGTGTCCCCGGCGGCGACGAGCTCCTTCGCCACCGTCTCGAGCCAGCGGGTAGGGATCCCGTCCGTGCTCGGTGTGCCCAGGGCCGCGCCGGCGGCCCCGAAGTCCAGCCCGTGCGCCGACGCGAGCTGCCGGCAGAGGGCGCGCAGGTACCGCTCCACCTCGCCGGAGGGCAGCCGAAGCCGATGATCCGCGTTGGACCCCGTGATGGAGTGGCCACCCTCGACGACGAAGAGCCGGGACATCCGCCCCGCCTCCGAGGCGTCCATCACCTTGCGGGTCTCGGCGAACTCCCGGGTGGCGCGGACCATCCGGGAATCCGTGCCGAGGAAGTCCGCGTCGAGGGAGAGGACGACCTGGGCTTCACCGAAGCGGGGAAGCACGTCCACGTTGCGCCCGAAAGCCAGCTTGGCGCCCGCCTGGGCGTTCCGATCCGTGACCGGGCCCCAGACGTGCACCTTGGCCTGGGGGAAGCGCGCCAGGAACGCCGCCTCGAGCCGTGCCATGGTCGCCGACCGGAAGGGCCGCCGGAGCACCCGCAGGCCCGCCCCCTGCCGACCCGCGTGGGACGCGAGACGGCCCTCGAGGGCTTCGTCGAAGGCCGCGAAGTCCGTGTCTTCGAGGGAGCCGTCCTCACCTCGCTTCGCCGGGGTTCGGGACCGGTCCGGGTCGTAGAGGTCCATCATCGCCGCCTGCAGCAGCGCGTCCGTCGACCCCAGGCTGGCCGGGTGGGCGGGGTTGCCCTCGACCTTCGTCGGCCGCCCTTCGTTCGAGGTGACCAGGACGCCCACGGACTCGCCGTTGCGAGGCAGCACCGAGGCGAAGGTGAGGGGAATGCCCGGCAGGACGTATTCCGGGCCCCGAGAGAACGGCAAGATCTCCTCTTCCGGTCGCCGAAGGGCGTCGCAGCCGGACAGCGCCAGGGCCGCCCCGGCGCCGCCCACGGCCATGAAAGACCGCCGACCGAGGAGGTTGGCGGCGTCGACCACGCCGGTCGGGAACTCCGCGGTGGCCTCCGCCGCCGCGCGCTCCGGGTTTCGCTTGTCCTCGATGCTCCGCCAGATCGGCTTGGCGGAGGTCGGGGCGGCATCGAACTGGTAGGGCTGTCGCTTCATCGGTGACACGCGCTGCAGTGCTGGGGAGGATTCACGGCGGCAGCGGCCGCGGCGGCGTCCCAGGACGGGTCGGGCTCCCAGCCCATGGTGGTGATCTCACTGACCGGTCGGAGGCTCGATTCCGGGTTTCGGTGGCACTCGATGCACCACCCCATGGAGAGGGGCGCTTCCACCCGGACGACCTCCGCCTGATCGATGCGACCGTGGCAGTTTTCACAGCCGACCCCCGCGGACAGGTGGACGCTGTGATTGAAGTAGGCGTGGTCCGGCACCTTGTGGACCCGCACCCATTCGATGGGATCGCCGGTCTCCCAGCTGTCGTAGACCGGCTGGAGCTGCGGCGACCCCTGCTTGACCACCGCATGGCAGCCCATGCAGGTCTGCGTCGGCGGGATCATCGCGTGAGCCGAGCGCTCCACCTGCGCGTGGCAGTAGCGGCAATCCATCCCGAGCTGGCCGGCGTGCAGCCGGTGGCTGTAGGGCACGGGCTGCCGCGGCGCGTAGCCGACCTGCGTGGATTTGGGCGACGCCCAATACCAGAGGGAAAACACCAGTCCGGCCCCGCCGACCACGGCGGCTACCGCGACGACCAACGGCAGAAGGTTCAGGGTCTTCGGGAAAGTCTGCATGGTGCTTGTGTGGTCTCCGTGGGGTCCAGGCCGCGACGGGAGCGCGCGCCCTTATAGGGGAGGCCTCCGAAACTGACAAGCGAAGCCGGTTTCCGATGCCTCAAAGTTCGGTGAGGAGGCGCGCCACCTCCTCGGCGTGGGCGGGACAATCTCGGGCGAGGATGGTCACCGGCGTGCCCGGCGGGGGGCCGCCCGCCGGTCGCGCCGCAGGGCGTTGGGCGTCGCCCTCCCTCATCGGCGCGATCGTGCCCCGCTTCAGTACCCATCCGGTGGACGCGGTCACCCCATCCGGTCCGGCGAGGGCGTGGTCTTCCGGGATCACGGCCTCGATGGCCACGAGCACCCCAGCGTGGAACTCGAAGCGGGTCGGCGCTGCCTCCGTCTCCGGCTCCCAGACCAGGACCGCGACGTCGTCTTCGGCGAAGCTGCGGAACCTGCCGGGTCGCGCCCCCTCCGCGGGCTCGAAGCGTGCTCGAACCGCCTCGGCGGTCATCCCGAGGCGCGCCCCGTCGAGCGTGGGTTGGTTCCCAGCGGGCACGCCGAACAGGGAGCCCGCGAGCTGGACCAAGCCGCCGAGGGCGAGCCCAGCGGTGGCGAGGCCCCCCCAGACGATCGGATCCCGGAACCAACCGGTCCGGGGCGGCGCAGCGGTCGGCGACGGGCCGTGGCCCTCCGGGGGCACGGGCGCAGCGAGGTCGTCGTGGGAGACGGTGGAGGTCATCGAGGTCTGCCGCGAAGGGCTAGGGCCACGGGCCGGATGTTCCCAGAGAAAGCTCACCAAGTCGGGATGCCGGCGAGGCTGCCCCGGGTCTGTTTATCCTCGCCCAGCCGCGGTGCGTCAAGGAGCGAAGCGCCTACGGAATCAGCTGAATTCAGCGGAAAAATCCCCGTTCCGGGTACGGGTCCGGGCTCGCCAGCCCCGGTGTGTTCGAAGCGACTGGTTTCGTTTCGCCCCGTCCCCGAAGGGAGACTTCGTCCCGGGCGAAAAAGCCGGGTCGCTCCCCTCGGAGCCAGGCCAGGGCGGCCGTTAGACCCCCCTGGTAAACCGCTCACGCCGTCCCAGCATGGGCATGATGCACTCACCCCGGCCGACCACGCCTCCGGCCCCACCGCCGAACAGCCGGTTCGGACCCTACCGACTGATGGACCGCCTCGCCGTGGGCGGGATGGCGGAAGTGTTCCGGGCGGTGGAGCCTCGGGCCGTCGGCGAGCCGCGGGTCGTGGTGGTCAAACGGATGCTACCGGCGATCGCCGCCGAGGCCGGCGCCCACGACATGTTCGAGCAAGAGGCGAAGCTCGGGGCCTCCATCCGGCATCCGAACGTGGTCGAGGTGCTGGGCGCAGGGGACGAGGACGGTCAGCCGTACCTTGCTTTGGAATACGTCCGGGGGGTCGACCTCTGGCGGCTCCAACGCGTGCTCCGACGCCGGGGGGAAAGTCTAGGCACCGACCTCGCCCTCTTCGTCGCCATCGAGCTCCTGCGCGGTATCCAGGCGATCCACGTCGCCACGGACGCTCGAGGTCGGCCCCTCGGCGTGGTCCACCGAGACGTGAGCCCGTCGAACGTCCTGCTCTCGGTCCACGGAGACGTGAAGCTCGGGGATCTCGGCATCGCCCGCAGCCAGCGGCGTCCGGGGGCGCCCACCCACGGACCGCTCGACGAGCGCGCGAAGGGGAAGCTCGGCTATCTCGCTCCCGAGCAGGTCGCCGGCGGACGCCTGGACCAGACCGCGGACATCTTCTCCGCGGCCGTCGTCACCGCCGAGCTCCTGATGAACCGCCCCCTCTTCTCCGGCGGAAGCGAGCTGGCGGTCCTCTTGGCGATCCGCGACGGGCACATTCACCCCTTCGTCGAGTGGGCGACGGGGGCCCTACCCGGTCCCCTGGCCGAGGTCCTGGTCCGAGCCCTCGCCAAGGACCCCGCGAGCCGCTTCCGGGACGCCCGGGGATTCCGGAAGGCCCTCGAGCCGCATCTCGGGCAGGACGACGAGGTCCTTCGTCGGGCCCTCGCTCGATGCGTCAGCTCGGCGATGAACGCCGACAGCGCCGGCGCCGAGGACGACCTCGC
>DAPKRP010000385.1:0-8075 GCA_031800515.1 Polyangiaceae bacterium LLY-WYZ-14_1
GGCATCCCGCCCGGCTGGGCGGCGGCTCCCCGCCCCGTCGACCGCACCCGGACCCGCAGCGCCTTCGCCCTGGCCTGGGGGGTGGCCCTGCTGAGCGTCGCCGGGGCGTTCTTCGCCTGGCACCGCTATGTCGCGGGTCGCCACGCAGAGGCGGCGGTCCTCCGGCAGCAGGCCCGGGTGGCCGCCCTCTCCGGAAGCCACGAGGACCTGGTCGGTGCCGAACGCGCCCTGCGTCTGGCCCGGGACCTCGACCCGAACGACCTCGAAGGCCCCGGCCTGCTCCTCTTCGTCCACGCCGAGCGCGCCCTCGAGGACGGGGAGTTCGAAGCCGCCTATCTCCGCCCCTCCATCGCCCGGGCGGAGCGGATGGGCGCCGACGCCGCGATGGCCCAGGCGGCGAGGGCCGTCCTGACCGCCGCCGACCGGGACCACGCCTCCGCTCGCAAGCATCTGGAAGAGGCCCTGGCCGAGGGCGAGGCGGATCCCCGGCTGCAGTACCTCGCGGGCCGTCTGGAACAGCGGCTCGGCGGAGATGGCGCGGCGGCCCGCCTCGCCGCGGCCTTCGAGGCCGAGCCCCGGCTCGTCCCCGCCGCCCTCGCCCTGGTCGAGCTGCGTGCCGACGAGGGGCGGGCCGACGAAGCCCGGGAGCTGCTCGAGAAGGTGCTCGGAGAGAACGGGGATCACCTCCGGGCGCGGATCTGGCAGCTCCTTTTGTCCGCCGACGACCGGGAGCCGGCGGCGGGCCTCGCCGACGTCCGCCGCCTCGAGGAGACCGTCGACGACAAAGGCGCCCCGACGGACCGGCTCCTCCTCGAGCTGGTGCGAGCGTCCTTCCATCGGCGGGCTGGGAGCGAGGACGAGGCGCGGGCCGCGGTGGCCGCGGCGGCGGAGGCGGGCGCCTCCGAGCCCCGGCTGCTCGCCCGGCTCGCCGAGGCGTCGGTCTCCCTGGGGAGGCTCCGGGACGCCGAGGCGGCGGCGACCCGGGCCGTCGCCGGTGCGCCCCAGAACGCCGATTTCCGCAAGCTGCTCGCCGAGGTGCTGCTGGCCCGACGGGATGGGGTGGGTGCCCTCCGGACCCTGGGTGCCCTGTCCATGGACGACCCGGCGGTGCTTCGAATGAGCGCCCAGGGGGCCCTGCTCTCGGGGCAGCGGGAGGCTCAGGACCGGGCGCAGGAGGCCCTCGACCAGCACCTCGCCGCGCTCGGCGCGGAGAGCGAGGACGGAGACCGGGCGGACACGGACACCGACGCCGACACCGACCCCGACGCCGACCCGCCCGTCGACCTCGTCGCCCTCTCCCTTCGCCTTCGCCTCGCTCGGGAAGGGGCGGGGGCGGTCGCCCAGGAGGCCCGGCGCCTCGCCCGGGCGCACCCGGAATCGGCCGCGGCGCTGCTGGTGCACGGTGAGGCGGCCCTCGGCCAGGGGCGTGCCCGGGAGGCGATCGAGGTCCTCGAGCGGGCGGTGGAGGCGGCTCCCGAAGAGGCGGACCCCCACCTCTTCCTCGGCCGCGCCCAGCGCCTCGCCGGCCGCTACGAGGAAGCGGAGAAGAGCCTGCGGGCCGCCCGACAACGCGCTCCCCAGCACCTCGACGCCGGGCTCGCCCTGGGCCGGTTGCTCCTCGATGGGGGCCGCTTCGAGGAGGCGGATGCCCTCTACCAAGAGCTCGCCGGGCAGGCGGGCGGCGTCGAAGGTGCCACCGCCACCTACCTCGGGCGCCTGGGTCGGGTGGAGGCGCTGGTCGGCCGAGGGGTCCTGGACCAGGGCGCCCTCGTCCTCGCACAGCTCTCGGACGAAGAGCGAAAGCGGCCGAGCGCCAAGGTGGCCGGGGCCCGGCTCGCCCTCGCCGAAGACGAGCCGGAGCGGGCCGTCGAGCTGCTGACCTCGGTCGCGGACGAGGCGGACGGCGGGGTCTCGACCGTCGTCGTCAGCCTCCTCGGGGAGGCCCTCCTCCAGGCGGGGCGGCCGGAACCGGCGCGCGCGGCGTTCGACCGGGCTCTGGCCGCCGACGCTGGGCTCCCGGAGGCCCTGGTCGGCCTGGCGGAGGTCGAGCTCGCCGAGCGCGACCCGGACCCGGACCTCGCCCTCGAACGGGCCGAGGCCGCCCTCGCCGCCCTCGAGGACCGCCTACGGCCGCCGCGCTTTCGGGCGCGGGTGCTGACCGCGATCGGTGCCGCCCACCTCGCCGACGGGCGGCGCCACGCCTCGGATGCGCTTCCTCCGCTTCGGGAGGCGGCGGCGGTCCAGGGGGTCCCGGCGGCGGTGCACTTCCACCTGGGTCGTGCCCTCGAATGGACCGGCGCCCCCGCCGACGAGGCCCAGGAGGCCTACGCTCGGTATCTCGTTCTCGAGCCGGAGGGGCCCTACGCCCGGGCCGCGGAGCGCGCCACCCGCTGACCCTCGCCGGGGGAACACCAAGGCGGCGCCGAAGTCATCGGCTGGGTTTTCCGATGGGGTGAGCCGTGGCGCTCCGCGGCCCGAGGCGGCTACGGTGGGAGCCATGATGGTCGTGTCTCCGGCCGAGGCGGTGTCCTTGGTCAAGTCCGGCGACCGGGTCTTCGTCCACGAGGCGGCGATGGCCCCCGCCAGCCTGGTCCATGCCCTGGCCGAGCGCGCCGGAGAGCTCAAGGACGTCGAGGTCGTCCACCTCCATACGGAGGGCCCGGCGCCCTACACGGACCCGGGGTGCGAGGGGTGCTTCCGGCACAACGCGTTGTTCGTCGGCGGAAACGTGCGGGCGGCGGTCAACGAGGGTCGCGCGGACTTCACCCCGGTTTTCCTGTCTCAGATCCCGTCGATGTTCCGGGACGGGACCCTGCCCCTCGACGTGGCGATGGTGCAGGTCTCTCCGCCGGATGCCCATGGCTTCTGCCGGCTCGGGGTCAGCGTCGCCGTGGCCCGGGCCGCCGTCGACAACGCGAAGACGGTGATCGCCGAGATCAACCCCCGGGTGCCGGTCACCATGGGCAACTCGGCGCTCCACGTGAGCCGCATCGCCGCCGCCGTCGAGGTGGATCGGCCCCTGCCGGAGACCCAGCCGGCCACCCTCGGGGAGGCGGACCGAGCCATCGGCAAGCAGGTCGCCGGCCTGGTCCCGAACGGCGCGACCCTGCAGATGGGGATCGGGGCGATTCCCAACGCCGTCCTCCTCGAGCTCGGGGACCGAGAGGACCTGGGGGTCCACACGGAGATGTTCAGCGATGGCCTCATCGACCTCATCGACCGGGGGGCCGTCACCAACCGGCTCAAGACCCGCTTCCAGGGGCGGGTGGTGACCAGCTTCGCCACGGGGACGAAGCGGATGTTCGACTTCGTGAACGGGAACCCCTTCGTCGAGTTCCACCCCTCGGACATCGTCAACGACCCCTATCAGATCCGGAAGAACCGGGCGGTCATCGCGATCAACTCGGCGATCGAGATCGACCTGACCGGTCAGGTCTGCGCCGATTCCATCGGGGACCGGATCTATAGCGGGATCGGCGGTCAGATGGACTTCGTCCGGGGGGCCCTCGAATCCCCGGGGGGCAAGGCGGTGATCGCCCTGACCTCCACGGCGCGAAAGGGCTCGGTCACCCGCATCGTCCCCCAGCTCAAGCCGGGGGCGGGGGTGGTGACCACCCGGGGGCACGTCCACTGGGTGGCGACGGAGCACGGGGTGGTGAATCTCCGCGGCCGCTCCCTCCGCCAGCGCGCCGAGCTCCTCATCGACATCGCCCACCCCGACTTCCGGGAAGAGCTCCGAGCCGCCGCCCGCGCCCGAAAGCTCTTCGTCTGAAAACCCCAGCGCCGTTCACTGACGTTACTCCCCGTCGGCGGGGTCGACCAGCGTCCGCACTCCCTGGCAGAACGCTCGAAAGCTGCGAGAGGTGTTGTGTTGAGGTCGCAGGAACGGGGCCACACGTCGAGCACCGTCCAGCTTCTGATAACCGCGCACGTGCCTCTTGAGTTCTTCCACGGGCCGAACGATCCGGTCTGGGTCACGGTAGCTCCTCCGCTGCTGTAGATCCGCAAGCTTCGGCACCCCGTAGGCTTCCCCGACAGCGAAGAGGTCGCCCAACACCCACGACTCGAGCTCGCGGCAGGCGATCCGCACGAGCGTATCCGGTCGGCCCGCGGCCGTGACTAGCTCGACCAGCCTGCGCTTGACCTCCAGGCAGTCTCCGGCGTCCTGGTCGCGGACCACGACGAAGTGCGTCTCGGGGGTAAGATATCCCCGGATGCGTCGCACGAGCTTGCGTTCCAGGTCTTGCTTGCCCTCGAAAACGATAAATTGAGTGCGTACCGACGAGGGGATGAGTTTAGGAAGCAGAGGCCGTAAGAGTTCCCGCGCAGAGGGCTCCTCGAGTAGGAACACCAGCGTCATCAAACCGGGTCTGCTCCTTCGAAGAGGCCTTCTTTCCACAACCACCCGAGCTGATCACCCGCTTCAACGTATTTAACCAGCTGGCGCGATTCGGCGGCCGAACGGACCTTCGTATAACCACCCTCCTTGATCAACCAAAACACCTCTTCGGGGCGGGCTGCGTTGAGAAAATCAGGGGAGTGCGTGGAGACGAATACCTGTCCGCCACGTTCAGCATAGGCGCGAAATTCTTCCGCAAGGTCCCACAAGAGCGAGGGATAGAGCTGGTTTTCGGGTTCCTCCACGCACAACAAAGGATGCGGTTCCGGATCGTGCAACAGTACCAGGTAGGCCAGCATTTTGATCGTGCCGTCAGAGACGTACCTGGCGAGGAAGGGATCCTCAAAGGAGCCGTCCTGGAACTTGAGCAGGACACGTCCCTCCTCGGTTACCTTCGATTCGACCTGCTCGATGCCCGGAATTCGCCGGGCTAGCCGCGCTAGGATCTTGTCGAAGATCGGGCGGTGCTGTTTGTATAGATACTCGACGACGAGAGATAGGTTTTCGCCCTCCCTCGATAGGTGCTCAGCGTAGCTGGCCTCCTGCTCGTGTCTCGCTCGGCTGATGTGAAAGTCCGAAAGGTGCCAGTTTTCGATGAGATTTCCCAGCGCGACAGCCGCCGGGAATCGCTCGAACTGCGCGAGTCCTTTGACCGCGAGGATGTCCGGGCTCTTTAGTGTCTGTTGCTCCCGCCGGAGCTCGTGCTCATCGGTCAGCTCATCGAGCTCGTTGGTCACTGCGGTACCCGTGCCCTCCGCGAAGTCGAGGAAGTGCCAAGGCTTGCCGCTACTCCCGCGCCGGTATTTGAGCACCTCCCGCGATACGACCGGGCGACCGCCGACCTCATCGATGCCGATCTCGTACGTGATCTTCCGCGTCGAGCCACGTCCCCCCATCGCTGCCCGTATCTTGAGCTCGATTTCAATGGGGCCGTGGCTTCCCCGCGAGCGCACCTCCTGGAAGCCGCGGCTGCCACCGAGGCGATGAAGCGCGGCCGTCACGTTGTTTCCCATCGCTTCGCGGAGAAAGTCGAAGACGGAAAATAGGGTGCTCTTGCCCGTGCCGTTCGCGCCCACGAAGACGCAGAACGCGGGCAGGTCCGTGAGGGTCACGTCGCGGAACGCGCGAAAGTTGCGTAGTCTCAGGCTCTCGATGCGCATCGCTCTCCTCGAGGACGACGACCACGAAGTGGCTCGGTCCGGTGTCCGGTCCAAACCCGGTTCGAACTTCCGGGCAGGGGTACTAGTCGGAGGGTGGACCCTCTCAAGTCGCAATTCACGGCGCTTCTCGATCTGTTCGACCCGACGCCCGAGCTCCTAGGTTGGGCCATGGCAAACAGTGGCAACCATCCTTCGCCAGCGATTTCGATGACGAGGACCGGAATCTATCGGGAGATGGGTACCGGAGGAGGCGCTCCGGAAGCCGTCCGCGCGTGGCGGATCCAGGACCACGACTTCGGGTCGGTGGACGGTATCCGGGCTCACCGAGAGACGCCGGAGTCGCAGGGCAAGCCGATGCTGACGGAGCTGATCGAATCGGGGCCTCTGTTGCTGCCCCTGCCGATGGCACCGGAGGACGCGGCGGAGCGACTCGATAGCCTCGGGGGCCATCCGCCGGGAGACCGGGAAGGGGCGACGGCGGCGTTCGCGCCCCGGGTAGCGCTCGCCTGGGCGCCCGAGGGAACCATCCTCTTGTTGGGACTACCAGGAGAACCCCGTCGGCCGCCGGTCGGTCAAGCGGTCTGGTACCTCTTCTGCGCCAGCGGCCTGGCGCTCATGGGCGTCGAAGCCACCTACGGGCCTTGGGCGTTGTTGGGCAGCCTGGGCCTCGGCGCGACCGGGGTCCACCACCTGGTCCGGGCGGTTCGGTGGCTGCCCCGTCGGAACCGACTGTTTCGGATGCGCGAGCGGCTCGCCCTGAGCCTCGGGGGTCGGGCTCCTGGGCCAACGGTCCGGATCAAGGCCCGGCCAGCCCGAGTCGCGGCGGCAGATCCGAACGACGGGACCGCACTGGACGGGGACGGCGAGGAACGGAGCATGGGGGAGTCCGTTCAGTGCAGCGACGTCCGGGACGATCCGGAGACGACCCGGGACGGATCCCCGCGCTTTTTGGTACGGCGCGCTCCGTGAGGCGGCCCATTGCCCCGGGGGGGCGGGCCACCTAGCCTCCAGGGCACGATGGACCTCACCCTATCCGAAGAGCAGCAGCTGCTGCAGAAGACCGCGCGGGACTTCGCCGAGCGGCAGGTCGCCCCCCAGGCCCGGACCCTGGACCGGGAAAGCCGCTGGCCCGGCGAGCTCGTCGCCCAGATGGGAGAGCTCGGCCTGATGGGCATCGCCGTCCCCGACCAGTACGGAGGCGCCGGCTTCGACAACGTCGCCTACGTGCTGGCGATGGAGGAGGTCAGCCGAGCGGATGCCTCCGTCGGCGTGATCATGTCCGTCAACAACTCCCTGGTCTGCGACCCGCTCCTGAAGTTCGGGAACGAAGACCAGAAGAAGGAGTGGCTCACCCCCTTGGCCTCGGGGAAGATGCTCGGCTGCTTCGGGCTGACGGAGCCCGCCAGCGGTTCCGACGCCGCCCACATGGAGACCGTGGCGGAGCGGGACGGCGACGACTGGGTGCTGAACGGGTCGAAGAACTGGATCACGAACGGCCCGCACGCCGACGTCATGGTGGTCTTCGCCGCCCATGATCGCTCCGCCGGCGCCAAGGGGACCACGGCCTTCATCGTGCCGAAGGACACCCCCGGCTTCACCCGGAACCCGCCGGATGAAAAGCTCGGCATCCACGCGGCCCACTCCTGCACCGTCTACTTCGAAAACTGCCGGGTACCCGCCCGCCAGATGCTCGGCGAGCCCGGGATGGGGTTCAAGATCGCCATGTCGACCCTCGACGGGGGTCGGATCGGTATCGCCAGCCAGGCCCTCGGCATCGCCCGTGCGGCCTACGAGAAGGCGCTGGCCTATTCGAAGGAGCGCAAGGCCTTCGGCACCCTGCTGTCGGAGAAGCAGGCGATCCAGTTCAAGCTCGCCGATATGGTGACGCAGATCGACGCCGCACGGCTCCTCGCCTTCCGAGCCGCGGCGATGAAGGACAAAGGGGTCCGCCACACCAGCGAATCGGCGGTGGCGAAGCTCTTCGCGAGCGAGATGGCCACCAAGGTCACCCACCAGGCGATCCAGGTGTTCGGGGGCCAGGGCTACTCGAAGGAGTACGACCTCGAGCGCCACTACCGGGACGCCCGCATCACCGAGATCTACGAGGGCACCAGCGAGATCATGCGGCTGGTCATCTCCGCGATGGCGCTCAAGGCGTGAACGCCCGGTCGCGCAGGGGCGCCCCCATCCCGACGCCGGAGCGCGCCGCAGATTGGCCGGCGGCCCGCGCTCTCGCCGTTCTGGCCGGGCTCGCCGCAGCGGGGCTCCTCGTCGCCTGCGGCGGCGGGCGTCGGGACGGGGAACAGTCCGAGACCCTGGTCGTGGTCGAGACCTCCGGGGACGAAGAGCCGGCTGCGGAGCCCGACGATGGGCTCCAGGTGGAAGGGCTCCTCGGGACCATCGACAGCCAGGACATCTTCCGGTCGATGGAGCGGCAGCACCCGGCATTCCTCCGTTGCTTCACCCTCGGCTACGACGCCACGGAGCTCGTCGCCGGCGAGGTCGTCTTCGCCTTC
>DAPKRP010000386.1:0-5440 GCA_031800515.1 Polyangiaceae bacterium LLY-WYZ-14_1
TCGCTCAAAATAACGCTCCGTAGGGTCGCGGAACCGGGGGCTCGGGGCCGCACCTGCGCCGCGAGCCCCCGAACGCGGGCGCCCGACCCCGGGGCCTCTCGGTGCGGAAACCCGCCCACCGGGGACCCCCGGAGGCGTGGACGGCGCCCGGCACCGACGTTGCTTTCCGGCTCTCCGTGGCAGGAATCGCCGGACGCCGCGAGGAGAGCACCAGGCCCGGAGGGGGCGGCGCGGCGCGGCGCGGTCGCCCCCGCGCGGTCTGGCTCCTGATGGTCGGGGCATCCCTCGTCGCCGGCAGTACGGCCCGGGCGACGGTGGTCGCCGACGTCCCCGTGTCCGAGATGGCTCGGGAGGCGGCGGCGGTGGCCCTGGGTCGCGTCACCCGGGTCGGATCCCGCGTCGTCCTCGCTGACGCCGGGCATCGCGTCGAGACGGTGGTCCACTTCGAGGTCCAGGAGTGCTGGGCCGGGGAGTGCGCCGAGACCGAGCTCCGCTGGGTCGCCCCGGGGGGCGAGACGCCCTGGGGCCGGGCCGTCACCCACGGTGCCCCCGTCGAGTCCCCGGGGCAGGAGCTGGTCGTCTTCCTCGAACGAGACCCCCGCGGACGTTTCATGCTCTTCGGGCTGGCCCTCGGGCGCTTCGAGGTGCGGCAGGACGGGGCCGGGGGCCGCTGGGCGGTGCGTGACCTGGGTGACCTCACCCTCGCCGGGGACGACCCCTCCGGCCGGCTCGTGCTCGGGGCTGCCTCGACCGCCCAGGTGCTTCCCCTGGCCGAGCTCGCCGATGCGGTGCGCTCGGCCCGTCGTCCCCGGATGAGCCTTCCCGACGGGAACGAAGGAGAGCTCCGCCGATGACCCGGCGATGCCTTCTCCGGCGAGACCCGTCGCCGGGCCTTCGGACCGGCGTGG
Organism: Polyangiaceae bacterium LLY-WYZ-14_1; assembly: GCA_031800515.1. Classification (GTDB taxonomy): domain Bacteria; phylum Myxococcota_A; class Polyangia; order Polyangiales; family DAPKRP01; genus DAPKRP01. Next base: position 909 of record DAPKRP010000386.1, read on the forward strand.
GGTTCGTCGCCGGGGTCGCCGCCGTCGCCGCCTCGGTCGGAGGGGTCGCTCTGGGGCGCCCCGGCATGGCGACCGCCTGGTCTGGAATCGGCTCGACGTGGGCCGACGGGAATCCAGCCTATGCGATTCAAGAGGACGGCTCGGACGACCTCGGGAGCGCCAGCGTCGCCCAGACCCGAGAGGGCATGGACGCTTGGACCGTGCCCGCCTGCACCGGGTTTCGCCTCCGCTACGAGGGGCTCACCGGGACCGCCCCGGGCACCTACGAAGGGGAGAACGTCGTCGGCTGGGTCGAATCCGACTGGCCCCGGGGAAGCGGGGTGCTCGGCGTGACCTCCACCCGGTTCACCGGCTCCGGGATCGTCGAGGCGGACATCTCCCTCAACGGGGAAGACTGGACCTGGGTGACCGGGGATGGGTCGACGCGGGACCGGACCTGCAACGCCTTCAGCATCATCGCCCACGAGGCGGGCCACTTCGCCGGGCTCGGCCATTCGAGCGACGGCGAAGCGATCATGCGGGCCTCCTACCCCGGCGGGTCGCTGACCCTGGGGGACGACGACGAAGAGGGGATCTGCAGCCTCTATCCCGCCCCGGAGCCACCCCCTTCCTGCGACGAGACGGGCTGCCCCGCCGGCCAGGATTGCATCGACGACGTCTGCCGGACCCCCCTCGAGGTGCTCTGCCAACCCTGCGACGAGGCCGCCGACTGCGGAGGCCCGGACGACGCCTGCTTGATCTACCCGGACATGGTTCGGGGGTGCGCGATCGCCTGCCGGGACGACGCGGACTGCGGAGACGGCGGCGAGTACGCGTGTCTGTCCGTGCGCGGGGCCGACCGGTCCCAGTGCGTCCGGCGGATCGACGGCGTGGAGGCCTGCCCGGAAGCGCCCCCGATGGAGGACGGCGACGACCCGGTCCCGCCGAACGAGGAGGACGACGAACCGAACGACCCGGGCGAAGGCGCCGCGCCTCTCGGAGACGGTTGCTTCGATGGCTCGGACTGCGCGTCGGGGGTCTGCGTCGACGCGGGAGACGGCGGCTTCTGCAGCCAGGCCTGCGGGGACGGCTCCTGCCCGGCGGGGTTCACCTGCGTCGCGAGCGGGGGCATCGACTTCTGCCGCCCGGTGGGGGAAGGGGACGGAACCGGAGAACCGGCCCCGCCCGGCGCGGGAGCCGACCCCCTCGAAGACCTGGAAGCGGGTGAGCCGAGCGGGCAGGCCCCCTCCCCGCTTCGCGGAGGGTGCCGCATCGACCCCGGCGACGGCCCACGCGCCGGGCCCCGGCTCGGTCGATGGGCCTTCCCCGGGCTGCTGTTGCTGATGGGAGTCCTTCGATGGACGACGCGACGCCGGCGGCGCCTCGTACCGGCGGCCATACTCCCGCCGTGCCGGCGACCGCTGCGGATGACGCGTCCCCCTTCCTCGACGCCCGGGGCCTGACCAAATCCTACGGCGGACGCCGGGTGGTCGACGACCTGGACGTCGACTGTCCCCGGGGATCGGTCCTGGGCCTCCTCGGTCCGAACGGCGCCGGGAAGACCACCGCCATCCGGTTGCTCTACGGGCTCATCCCCGCCGACGCCGGCAGCGTGCGCTACGGGGACCGGGAGCTCGCCCGGGACCGGGACGCCATCCGGCGCATCGTCGGGGTGACCACCCAGGAGGATACCCTCGACTACGATTTCACGGTCCGGCAGAACCTCGTCGTCTACGCCGGCTACTTCAAGCCCGTCGACCCGGACCTGCCCGCGCGGGTGGACGAGCTTCTGGATCGCTTCGGGCTGCGGGAATACGCCGACTTCACCCCCTACCAGCTCTCCGGCGGCTACAAGCGGCGGCTGATGATCGCCCGGTCCGTCGTCCACCGCCCGGACGTCCTCTTCCTGGACGAGCCGACCACGGGCCTCGACCCGAAGGCGCGGGTGGAGCTCTGGGAGACCATCGACGGGATGCGCCGGGAGGGCATGACCATCGTGCTCACCACCCACTACATGGACGAGGCGGAGCGGCTCAGCGACCGCCTGCTGGTCATGCACCGGGGCCGGGCGCTGGCCACCGGAACGACGGGCGAGGTGATCGGCGACCTGGTCGGGGACCGGGTGCTGGTGGTGCCCGGCGACGAACCCCACCGGGCCCAGGTGGAAGCCTGGGCCCGGGCCGAAGGACAGGACCCGCATCTGGTGCTGGGGGAGCTGCGGGTGCCGATCCGGAGCGAGCGCCTGGGGGAGTTCACCGCCCGCTTCGGCGACTGTGACTTCACCGTCCGAGCGCCGAATCTCGACGATTTGTTTCTCACCCTGGCAGCGGAGCCGCCGGACGGCGATTCGGGGAATCCGCTCGGCCCCGATCCGGATGCGCCATCGGCGCCGATGTCCCGGGAGTCTCCGTGAGCTCGTCCCGTATCCTTCCCGACCTTCTAGCGATGGGGGACTGGCAGAGCCGCGCCGTCTGGCGACGGAACGCGACCGTCTACTTCCGTAACTGGAAGACGGGTCTCCTGCCCCCGACCCTGGAGCCGGTGGTGTATTTCCTGGCCCTTGGCATCGGGCTCGGAGGCTACGTCGGCGCATTGCCCTACCGGGGAGAGGTCGTCGATTACGCCACCTACGTCGCCCCCGGGCTGCTGGCCTACACCGCCTTCGGCACCCCGTTCTACGAGGCGCTTTATTCGTCCTATGTGCGGATGTTCTACCAGAAGACCTGGGACGGCATCCTCGCCACTCAGGTCGAGCTTCGCCACATCGTCTGGGGGGAGATCCTCTGGGCGGGAACCCGGGGTTTCGTCAACACGGCATTGGTCGCGGTCACCCTGGCGGTGTTCGCCGCGTTGGGGATCGTCCATATCCAGGCCGGCTGGCTCTTGCTGGCACCCTTTCTGGGGCTGATCGCCGGGTGGGCCTTCGCCTCTTTCGGGCTGATCTTCACCGCCATCGTGCCCAGCATCGATCACATGAACTATCCCGTCTTTCTGATCGGGGTCCCCCTGTCCCTGGTGAGCAACACCTACTTCCCGCTGGAAAGCGGCCACCCCCTGGGGCAGTTCCTCATCGGCCTGAACCCGGTCTACCAGCTCGCCGAGGCGCTCCGGGAGGCGCTCGTCCACGGCCGCCTCGGCATCCACGTCCCCCTGCTCCTCGCGACCAGCGCCTTTTTCCTGGCCGTCCTGGTCGCCGTCGGCCAGCCCCTCACCGAGCGCCGCGTCCTCGGCCCGAGCTGACTGGCTAGCCCTGCTCGAGGGCCCGTTCGACGAGGACGAGGCGGTCCTGTCCCCACCAGAAGCGGTCCCCGACGACGAAGGTCGGGGCGCCGGGGAACCCACGCTCGGCGGCGGCCTCGGTCTGTCGCTTCAGACGCTCCTTGACCTCCGGGTCCTGGGCGCCTTCGAGGAGCGCGTTTGCATCGGCGCCCGCGGCCCGGGCGGCGTCGGCGAGCCCGGCGTCGTCTTCCGGGTCCGCGTCCTCCGCCCAGCAGCGGGTCATGATCTGGTCGACCAGGGGGCCGCGCTGCTCCCCCGGCGCGGCGAGCACCATGCGGAGGGGCTTCAGGGTGCGGAGGGGGAAGCGGCTCGGGAAGCGGAAGGGGACGCCCCAATAGGTCGCCCAGTCGTGCAGGTCGCGCCCCTGGTAGCGACGGCGGGCCTCGCTCGCCTCCATCACGGGGACGAGGGGGGTACCGATGGCCTTGAACAGCGCGCCCAGGAGGAAGGGCTGGTAGACGAGCTCGGCGCCGTGGGCGTCGGCGACCCGCTGCACCTGCGTCGACGCCAGGTAGGCGTAGGGCGACGAGAAGTCGAACCAGAACTCGAGGGTCCGCGCGGAGGAGGAGGTGGGTGCCATGGCGGACGAAGGGTCGCCCCGACCGCCGACCCAGCGCAAGGGCGCGAACGAACGGCGCGAACGGCCGGGGGGTTGGCAGCAGGGATCACCGGAGGGGCCCTGACCGCCGGGCCTGCTATCACCCCGTCGGGGCGAGGCGGACCGTTCCACCGACCCCCACCTCTTTTCTTGGGAGCGACCATGCCTCGACATCGACGGTGCGCCGGCGCGCCGACCCAGGCGTCCCGGTCGGGGCGGGCTGCAGCCCGTCGCCTCATGGCGGCAGCGGGGATGGCGGCGACGCCCTTGGTCGCCAGCTGCGGGGCCGCGAGCGGCGAGGGCCCCGATGACGGTGCGCTCTTCGTCGCCGACTGCCCCGGCCCGGACGCGACCACCCTGGTCCTCGGCCCCCGGTCCGCGATGAGCCCGGAGGCCACCGAAGCCGCCCGCTGGCTCGCTACCCCCTACCCCGGCGACCATCGGCGACCGGGGGCCGGGGAGGGAATCGACCTCGCCGATTTTCCGAATCCGGAGGACGTCCCCCTCCTGGACGCCTGGATCGAAGAGACCGCTCGAGGGGTGGACGGCTTCGGGACCACCAGCCCGATCCACTTTCGTTTCACCGGGCCCGTGGATCCCGCGTCCCTGCCCCAGGACCCCGCCGCCTTCGACCGGGATGCGGCGATTCGCATCGTCGACCTGACCGAAGGCTCGC
>DAPKRP010000387.1:0-4009 GCA_031800515.1 Polyangiaceae bacterium LLY-WYZ-14_1
GGTGGCGTCCTCGACGGGGGGGAAGGCCCGATTCGGGAAGACGCCGGCCGCGTGCCGGACGCCGGCCCGGAAGACGGCGGCACGCCGCCATCGGAGGTCACCGTGACGAGCCCGCCCGGGCTCGACTCGGACGTCTTCAGAGAGAACGCCCTCATCGCCGTCCTGCCGGACGGCCGCGTCTGGGTCGCCGGGGGCGTGATCGCCCGGCCTCCCCCCGGCGGTGGCCTGAGCCGCCCGACGGGCCGGGAAGAGATCGAGCTGATCGACCCGGACGCGGGGACCTTTACGCTGGCCCCCCCCCTCGCTCAGGGGCGATATCTGGGCGCCGTCACCCGGCTTCCGAATGGCAGCCTGCTGGTGACCGGCGGGATCGGCGGCCCGCCGGGGGAGATCGGTGAAGCGCGCGACACCGCCGAGGTGATCGATGGCACCAGCTTCGAAAGCACCCTCCTCGAGGAAAGGATGACCATCCCCCGCGCCGGACATCTGGCCTGGCTGGTGGAGGGCGGGCCCCACGACGGCAAGGTGATGCTCTTCGGCGGCGCCGACCCCCCATCCGCCGAGACCTACGACCCAGAGACGGGCACGTTCTCCTCCGTGCCGGTGACCGGCGCCCCGGAAGGATTCTTCCAATCCATCGCCCTACTGCCTGACGGCCGCGTTCTGTTGACCGGCGTCAACATCGAGGACGAAGGCCAGGTCGGCTGTTACGTCTTCGACCCGGACTCGGGGATGACGACGGCGACCGGATCCATGAACGCCTCCCGCCGCAATCATACGGTCACGGTCTTGGCGGACGGACGCGTGCTCGCAGTTGGCGGCGAAAACCTGGAGGGGGTCGTTGTGCCCACCGCCGAGCTCTGGGACCCGGAGTCGGGGGACTGGACGTTGACCGCGGAGAACCCGGGAGTCGCCCGGAGCTTCCATGCCGCCGCCTCCTTGGGCAGCGGCCGGGTCGTGGTCGCGGGAGGACAGGTCGGAACCAGGGAGACCACCGACACCGTCGAGGTCTTCGACCCGACGACCGGCAGCTTCGCGACCGCAGACACGACCCTGTCCGAGCGCCGCTATCGGCTGCAAGCGGCGCCGCTACGGGACGGCCGCGTCTTGGTGATCGGAGGGCGCGCCATCGCACCGGGCGCCGGCGAGTTCATCCTCTCGAACGTCGACCTCATCGGCGAATAGCCGGGCCGACACGCTGCACCGGCGGCGCCGGCGACCAACGCCGCCGAGCTCCGCCCTACCCCCCGGCTTCCCCCTCGTCCGCGGCCTGCCGCGCCGCCGCCTTCCGCTTCCGCTGGCGGTGCGGCGTCAGGTAGTGCTTCTTCAGCTTCTCGAGCTCCCGCGCGCCGAGCTCCCGGTATTCCCCGGGCCGCAAACCGTCGGTCGGGATCTCCGCGAAGGAGATCCGCGCGAGCCGGGAGACACGCCGGCCGAGCGCATCGAACATCCGATGGATCTGCCGGTTCTTGCCCTCCCGGAGGGTCAGCTGCACCCAGGTCGTGTTGCCGTCCTCCCGGATGACGAAGACCTCCGCCGGTCGCGTCTTGGTCCCATCGTCGAGCACGACCCCGTTCCGAAGCCGGTCGAGCTCCGGCACGTCGACCTGCCCCTGCACCTTGGCGGCGTAGACCTTGGGCACCTTCTGCCGAGGGTGGAGCAGCGCCTCGGCGAGCTCCCCGTCGTTGGTCAGCAGGAGCGCTCCGCTGGTGTGGTAATCGAGGCGGCCGACGGGAAACACCCGCTCCGGTACCCGCTTGAGCAGCCCCCGGACGGTCGGACGGCCTTCCGGATCGTCGACCGTGGACACCACCTCCCGGGGCTTGTGAAGCAGGTAGTAGACCGGCTTCTCCCGGGTGAGCCGCCGCCCGTCGACCTCGATGGCGTCCTTCCCGAGGACCGCTTTGCTCCCGAGCTCGGTCACCACCCGGCCGTTGACCCGAATCCGCCCGTCGGCGATGAGCTGCTCGGCCGCCCGTCGGGACGCGATCCCGGCCTGGGCCAGGATCTTCTGCAGTCGCTCCGGTGCGGATCCCGCCACGCCCCTTGCTTACCGGCCCTGGGGGGGCCCGGCCAGCCCCTTCGCCCGGGTGCCTCCCCCGGGTCCGCGCCGGTCAGGAGGAGCGCCGCCCCTGCCGGCAACGACGGTCAGCTCCCGACGCACCGCCGCCGGTCAGCCTTCGCCACCGCCGTCCTCGTCAGCGTCGTCCCCCGCCCCGGGAGCCTCTCCCTCGCCCTCCGGCAGGGTGGCGTTTTCCTGGGCTCGCTCGAGGGCCTGCCGCCGTTCCTCGGCCTCCTGTCGGCGGCGGTAGTCTTCGTCCCGGTCCCAGCGGTCGACGAGCCCATCGCCATCGAGGTCGTTCCCCATGCGCACGAGCTGACCCCGCTCGTCGTAATACTCCCACCGGTCCGGCCGCCATTCCTGGGGGGTGCTCCGGCCGGCGAGGTCCCGTTCCGCCCGTTCCTTCTTGCCGTCCCGGAAGAAGGTCTTCGTGTCGACCCGGCCATCGTTGTTTGTGTCTTCGTCCACCCGGACGATGCGGCCGTTCTGGAAGATCGTGATCTCATCCATCTGACCGTCGAAGTTCCGATCCGCCTCCTCCCGGAGGGGCCGGCCTTCGTCGGTGTAGGTGCGGACGACGTCCTTGATGCCGTCCCCGTTGAGGTCGACCTCCCGGCAGACCAGCACCGAGGTCTGGAGGGGAGGATCGCCCATCCGTCGGAAGACCTTCCGCACGTCCGGCTCCGTGTCCCCGGAGGTATCGTATTCGCTGGTCTCGAGGTCGTCTCCGGTCGCGTCGCAGAGGTTCCTCACCTCCCGCTGCTCGCCGGATTCCTCGAGGGTGCGGGAGCGACGCTCGGCCGGCGTCGGCGGCGGGGCGTATTCGGCACCGCCGCCACACCCGACCGCCGGGAGCCCGAGGGGGAGCGCCAGGGTGCACGCGATGAAAGCACGCGTGGGCGAGACGCGGCGCTGCATCATTCCGTCTCCTCCCCGGCGTCGCCGCCGTCATCGTCCCCCGCGCCGCCCGAGGAGGGCCCGGTCGTGGCCTCCCCGTCATCCTCGGGCGCTGCACCGGACCCGTCCGCCCCGCCGGCGGGCTCGGTGTCGACCTCATCGAAGTCGTTCGATGGAGCATCTCCCCCGTCGGCATCGTCCCCGGCATCGTCCCCACCATCTTCCGGCGGCGTCGGCGAGGTGGCGACGTCGTCGAAGTCGCTCGAGCCACCGGCACCGCCCCCGGCCGCCGGCAGCAGGTCTTCGACCGGGCGCCCATCGCAGCTGACCGGCTGGTCGCGTTCGCCGGCGTCCGCGCGGCTGATCTCTTCCCGTTGGTCCTGTTCGCCGTCCTGGTCGGCGTCGTAGAGGACGTAGGCGAGCCGCCCATCTTCGAAGATCTCCCACTTCTCCGGACGGCCGTCGTTGTTGTCGTCGTAGCGAGCCTGGGCCAGGCGGCCTCCCTGGTAGACCTCCCAGGTGTCCGGTCGGCCGGTGTTGTGCCGGTCTCGCTCGGCCCGGGCGACCAGGCCGTCCTCGCACCACATCCAGGTGTCGACGCGATTGTCGAAGTTGGTGTCGAGCTCCTTCCGGGCGATGGCGCCGGATTCGTAGAAGGCGACTTGGTCGAGGCGGCCGTCGAAATCGAAGTCGTGCTCTTCCCGACGCGGGGTCGACCCGTCGTCCTCGTAGAACCGGACGACGTCGATGCGGCCGTCGAAGTTCATGTCGATCTCCGTACAGCGGCGGACACCGTCCCGGGTCACGTGGACGATGTCGGGCCGACCGTCGTTGTCCACGTCGATCCCGGCGGCTTCGCCGGTCCCCTCGCAGTCTTCCCGTTCCTGCTCCCCCCCTTCCGTCCGGGAGCCCGCCAGCGCCTGGGCGTTGCGGGCCGTGGTCTCGTCATCGTCGTCGCCGGACCCGCCACAGCCGCCGCCCAGGAGCGTGCCCAGGACGACGACCAGCGGAAGCACCGCGCTTAGCGCACGGGGGAGACGACGGCGGGAG
>DAPKRP010000388.1:0-3366 GCA_031800515.1 Polyangiaceae bacterium LLY-WYZ-14_1
GGCCACCGGGGTCTGGACGCTGACCGCGATCTGGAAGCCCACGAGCGCCCCGGGGCCCTCGATCGTCACCCCATCCCCGTCGACGACGATCCCGAAGGACTCGACAGGACCGCTCTGGATCACCGCCCCATTCAGGTCGAGGATCGCGCCGTCCAGCAGGGTCAGGGCCTGGAAATCGGTGGCGCCGCAGATGATGTCCCCGGTGAGGACGTGTCGGCCCGCGCCCAGGGTATCGCCGCAGGTGATCGGCCCGGTCGCCGCCTCCGCCGGTCCGGCGCACAAGATCCATCCCATGAGGAGCCCCGCGAGGGCTCCCCTTCCATCGAAACGCTTCATCTCGACCTCCCGTGACGGAGCCCGGGGGCACGGTTGGCCTGCATCAGCCCCCCGCCAGCCCGCGTCGCGCGCTCGATCGCACACATCCATCGGCTGTGTCCACCCTTTTTCAGTGTCGCGGTACCGTGAAGCGGACGGGCAGGTGGGCCTGGTAGGCTCGGTCCCATGTTCAGCCTTCCCCGCGTCTGCGTCATCGGTGCCGGGTCGAGTGGCATCGCCGTCGCGAAAGCCCTCTACGACCAGGGCATCCCCTTCGACGTCTACGAAAAAGGAGACCGGGTGGGAGGCAACTGGGTGTTCAAGAACAAGAACGGCCAGAGCTCCGCCTACCGGTCCCTCCACATCAATACGTCGACGGTCCGCATGCAGTACGCGGACTACCCGATGCCCGACCACTTCCCGGATTTCCCCCATCACAGTTTGATGGCCCGGTACTTTCAGGACTACGTCGACCACTTCGGCTTCGGGCACCGGATCCAGTTCGAGACGCCGGTCGAGCACGTCGCCCCGCGCCCCGGGGGCGGCTACGAGGTCCGTCTTGGCGATGGCCGGACCGAATCCTACGACGCGATCGCCGTCGCCAACGGCCACCATTGGGACCCCCGCTGGCCCGAGCCTGCCTTCCCCGGGCGCTTCGATGGGGTCGAGATGCACTCCCATCACTACATCGACCCCCAGGACCCCCACGACCTGGTGGGCAAGCGGGTCGTCGTCCTCGGGATGGGCAACAGCGCGATGGACATCGCCTGCGAGCTCGGTCGCCCCGGGGTGGCCGGCCGCACCTACCTGGCCGCCCGACGGGGGGCCTGGGTCATTCCGAACTACGTCTTCGGCCGACCCCTCGACCAGATCGCGGCGCTGCCCCCGGCGGTGCCCTTCCGGGTCCGGCAGCAGCTGCTCAAGCTGGTCTACCGGCTGGCCGTCGGGCGGCCCGAAGACTTCGGCCTGCCCGCCCCGGACCACGAGATCCTGACCGCCCATCCCACCATCTCGAGCGACCTCTTGCCCAAGCTCGGCCGGGGAGACGTCGTCCCGAAACCGAACATCGCCGAGCTGCTGGGGGACCGGGTGCGCTTCGACGACGGGACCGTCGAAGAGGTGGACGCGATCGTCTACTGCACCGGCTACAAGGTCAGCTTCCCCTTCTTCGACCCGGGCTTCGTCTCCGCTCCGGACAACGACCTGCCGCTCTTCAAACGGGTATTCCGTCCCGGCATCCCGGACCTCTTCTTCATCGGGCTGGTCCAGCCGTTGGGGGCGGTGATGCCCATCGCCGAGGCCCAGGGCAAGTGGGTCGCCGAGTTCCTCCGGGGCTGGTACGCCCTCCCGAGCGAAGAGAAGATGATCGAGGACATCGAAGGGGAGCGGTCGGCGATGTTTCGCCGCTACGTGAAGAGCAAGCGGCACACGATGCAGATCGACTTCGACGACTATCTGGCGGACCTGGCGCGGGAGGTTCGGGCCGGCCGTAAGCGCGCCCGTGCCCTCGAGAACGTGCTCCCGATCCCGCCCCGGGCGACGGCCCGGCAGGCCCGACCGGCGGAAGGGACCGTCGCCGGATGACCGACGCCCGCCGGGAACCCGCGTCCCCCAGCGGGGATCCGGACGACCACCCGGCGCCCCGTCCCCGGGTGCCCTACGACTGGCGGCCCTACGAGGTCGACGGGTCCCGCGCCGCGATCCAGCAGGACCTCGAGGTCGCCCGGCGGCGCCGGTCCGTCCGAGAGTTCGCCCCGGACCCGGTTCCGAAAGAGATCATCGCCGACGCGATCCGGATCGCTGGCACCGCTCCGAGCGGAGCGCACCGCCAGCCCTGGTACTTCGTGGCCATCTCCGACCCGGAGACCAAGGCGCGGATCCGGGCGGCGGCGGAACGGGAAGAACGCACCTTCTACGCCCAGCGCGCCCCCCGGGCCTGGCTCGACGCCCTGGCCCCCATCGGCACCGACGCGGTGAAGGCTCATATCACGGAGGCCCCCTGGGTCGTCGTCGTGTTCAAGCGGGACCACGATGTCGCCCCGGACGGGACCCCCCGGAAGAACTATTACGTCCACGAGTCCGTCGGGATCGCCCTCGGGTTCTTTCTTCAGGCGCTCCACCGGGCGGGGTTGTCCTGCCTGACCCACACCCCATCGCCGATGGGGTTTCTCCGGGAGATCTGCGGCCGCCCGGCCCACGAGAAGCCCGTCGTCCTGGTACCGATAGGCTACCCTGCCCCCGGCTGCACGGTGCCCGACCTGGAGCGCAAGCCCCTCGAAGAGATCGCCGAGTTCCGTTGACGTCGTTTCGGTGGTGGTGGGCCAGAGCAACGACGAAGAGGACCTCGTCCTCGGCCGATACCGCCTGCTCTCCCTGATCGCCACCGGGGGGATGGGCGAGGTGCACCGGGCGGAGGACGTGCGCCTCGGGCGCGTGGTCGCCCTGAAGCGTCTCCCGGCGTCTTCCCTGGCCCACCCGGACAGCCGCCGGCGGATGCTCTCCGAGGCTCGGGCGACGGCGCGTCTCCGGCACCCCCACGTGGTCACCGTCTACGATGCCTACGACGACGACGGGAACGTCACTCTGGCGATGGAGCTCGTCGAGGGGCCTTCCCTTCGAGACCGCATCGCCGAGGGTCCCCTTTCCGTCGACGCCGTCCTCCGCCTGATCGCCGAGGTGGCGAGCGCCCTCGACGCCGCCCACGCCATCGACCTCGTCCACCGGGACGTCAAACCCGAGAACGTGCTCTTCGGCCGGGATGGCGCCGCCGTCCTCTGCGACTTCGGGATCGTCAAGGAGCTCGCCCCCGGGGATGGCGGAGAGGCGCCATCGGCGAGGACGACGGGAGGCCGAGCCTTCGAGACCGACGTCGACGCCGTCCCGGGCACGCCCCCCTACGTCTCCCCGGAACGGATCCGGACCGGGCGCACCACCCCGGCGGCGGACCAGTTCTCCCTGGCGGTCGTCGCCTTCGAGGCGTTGACGGGTCGCCTGCCCTGGGGCGGGGGCGCGCCCCTCGAAGGCCACCAGATCTTCGCGGCGGTGCTTCTC
>DAPKRP010000389.1:0-1684 GCA_031800515.1 Polyangiaceae bacterium LLY-WYZ-14_1
CGTCCTCGAAGCCGGCTCCGCCAGCCGGGTCGACTACGACCTGCGGGACCCCCGGGCAGGGCCCGACCCGGGCTGGTTCATCGCCGGCTACGGCCTCGGCGCCGGTCTCCTGGTGGCCGGTGGGGGCACGGCGATCGCCGCCGGGAACGCCCGAGACCGGTTCTTCGACCAGCCGACCCGGGCGGCGCGGGACCAGGTCGACCGCCTGAACGGTACGGCGGATGGGCTCCTGATCGCCGGGGGCGTGGTGCTCCTGGGGACCCTGATCGCCGATCTGCTGACCGGGGGCGAGCCGGCCTCCCGGGCCGAGGTCACCATCGACCGCTGAACGTCTGCGCCCGGGACCGTGCTAGGCCGGGGAAGCCGTGAAGTGGTTGCACGCCGCCGACCTCCACCTCGACAGCCCCCTCCGGGGGCTCGACCGCTACGAGGGGGCGCCCGTCGAGCGCTTTCGCAAGGCGACTCGCCGCGCCCTCGAGCACCTCGTCGACCTCTGCCTCGACGAGGGGGTCGACCTGGTGCTCTTGGCCGGTGACCTCTTCGACGGCGACTGGAAGGACTACGCGACCGGTCTCTTCTTCGCGAAGCAGATGTCTCGCCTCCGGGAGGGCGAGGTGCAGGTGGTCTGGATCCGCGGGAACCACGACGCCGCGAGCCGGCTGACCAAGCACCTCGGCCTGCCGAAAAACGTCCGGGAGCTCGCCACCCGGCGACCCGAGACGATCGAGCTTCCGGAGCTCGGCGTGGCCGTCCACGGCCAGGGGTTCCCCAAGCGGGCGGTCACGGAGGATCTCGCCGCCCGCTACCCGGAGCCCGTGCCGGGCGCCTGGAACATCGGTCTGCTCCACACGGCCCTCGGTGGCCGGCAGGGGCATGCCCCCTACGCCCCAACCTCCGTCGAGGTGCTCCGCCAGCGGGGCTACGATTATTGGGCCCTGGGCCACGTCCACGCCCGGGAGGTGGTCGCCGCGGACCCCTGGATCGTCTTCCCGGGCAACCTTCAGGGCCGCCACCTCCGGGAGACGGGGCCCAAGGGGGCGACGGTGATCGAGGTCGAGCAGGACCGCATCGCCTCCGTGGACCATCGCGTCCTCGACGCCGTCCGCTGGGAGCGGGTCGAGGTGGACCTCGACGACGCGGCCAGCGCCGACGACGCCGTCGACCTCGCCCGGGACGCCCTGGAGGTCGCCCAGGAGGCCGCCGACGATCGTCCCCTCGCGGTGCGCCTCGTCCTCACCGGCGCCACCCGGGCGCACCGCCCTCTCCAGCGCGACCGGGAGCGCACGGAAGAGACCCTCCGGGCGCTGGCGACGGATCTGCCCGGAGAAGAGGTCTGGCTCGCCGACGTGGCCTTCGAGACGGATGCCCTGGGGGCGCCGGTGTCCCCCGGGGCCGGGGCGGCGACGCTCGGCGCGGTCCCGGCGGCGCTCGAGCGCCTGGACCGGTCCCTCGCCGAGCTCGCTCGGGACCCGGCGGGCCTCGAAGAGCTCGCCCGGGAGCTCGAGGAGGTTCGCAAAAAGCTCCCCCCGGACCTGCGCCAGGTCGATGCCGGTCACGCCCTCGCCGCCGCCGACCCCCACGCCGATGCGACCCCCGAAGACGGTCCGATCCGAGGGGGGGAGGAACACCCCCCCGCCGAAGCCGTGCCGCCGGGCCTCGCCGCCGCCGTCGACCGCGTGCGCCG
>DAPKRP010000390.1:0-1601 GCA_031800515.1 Polyangiaceae bacterium LLY-WYZ-14_1
CTCCCTGGCGCTGGCCTCGTTGGTCTATGGCGTCGCCGTCGCCGTCGGCATGGTGCTTTGCATCATCCCCGGGCTGGTCGCGGCGTTCTTCCTCGCCTTCGTCCCCTACCTGGTCTCGACCCAGGGCCTGGACATCGGGGCCTCCCTGACCCGCTCCGTCGAGCTCGCCCAAAAGCACGTGGTACCGCTGCTCATCGCGGTGGCGATCTACGTCGTGGTCGCCCTGGGGGTCATCGCCGCGATCGCCGTCCTCACCTTCATCGCGAACGCCGCGCTGGGCCCCGCGGCGGGGGCCGCGTTCACCAGTCCGGTGAGCTTTCTGATCTCCACCATCGCCTCCTACGTCGGCTGGCTTTTCTTCGCGTCCGCCCTGGTGACCATCGACGCCGCGGAATCCGGCACCGAGATCGTCCGATATTTAAGGCGGCGCCGGGGCGGCCGGCCGGAGCGATTTCGAGCGACCCTCTTCAAAGGGTGTCGAGGAATCAGAGGTTCGGCTTGGCCGACGAGACCGCCCCGGTGCTGTCGACCCGCAGGGCCCGGACGTCCGTGACGCGTCCCTCGAGGAGCAATGCGCCGCCGGCCCGGCTGACCCAGCGACGCCAGTCGGCGGGGCCCTCCGCCGACGGCAGCCCGTCGACGTCCGGCGCCCGATCGATCCGGACCAGCGGACCGAGGCGAAGGCGGGTGCCCGCCTCCCCGGACCAGGCCACCACCACCTGGCTCGCCAGGTCCGTCGCGACCGGGTCCCCGCCGGGGACGGCGAGGGGCTGCTGGGCGGCCTGGCAGCGGCCCTGCTGGCAGCGCACCTGATGCACCACGGGGCGGGGATCCGCCTCCGGGAGCGCCGGCGCCACCCAGGTGAACACCGCCTCGCCGGGGCGGCAGGTTCGGTCGACCTGCTCCGCGAAAGCCGGCAAGAGGGCGTCGGCGGCGACGCCGGAACCGCCGGGGCTCGCCGCCTCGGGAGACGGCGGCGAGTCACCCGGGACGCCCTCTTCCCCGGGGAAGACGATCGTGCGCCGGACCAGCCCGTCGGACGCCGGGTAGCCGACCTCGAAGAGCACGCCATCGCCGTGGCGGCAGACGTCTAGGGACTCGGCGCCGCCTCGGAGGCCGCCGCGGACCGTCTCGACGGGGCCCGCCGGATTCTCGAGGGACGCCCGGACGAGCCGCAGACCCTCCGCCTCGCCGGCGGTGCTGCCCGATGCCGTCTTATCCGGCGTGGCTTCCCCTTCGCTCCTGCCCCCGGCCCCCCTGGCGAGCCAGTAGACGTGGCCCCCGGCGATGATGGGGGCCCCGACCGCCCCGGACCGGGGGACCGACAGCGGCGCCCGCGCCGTCTCCCGGGTCTCTTGAAAGGTGACGAGGGTGAGGCGCCCGGCGGTCTCCGCCAGCACGGCGGCGATCCGCTCCCGGTAGGCGACGGCGCTCAGCACCGAGGCCTCGGTCAATCGCGTCGCGTCGGCGAGGACCAGGCCCCGTCCCGGCACCACCAGGGCGACGGGCGCATTCGCCTCCACCGCGTCGGCGAGGCGGGTCTCCGACGAGATCGCCAGGCTCGGGTCGACGTCCTGGCAGCGGACCTGGGCGAAGGGGAC
>DAPKRP010000391.1:0-4082 GCA_031800515.1 Polyangiaceae bacterium LLY-WYZ-14_1
AGCCGACGGGGCCGGCGGTTCCCCGGACGGTCTGCCACGGACGTCGGGTCCGCCGGATCCGGGTGCTGGGCAACCAGCGGGTCGCGGAAGGTGACGTCCTCGCCACCATCGACCTCGCCCCGGGAGGTCCCTGCGACGACCCTCAGGTCGCCCGGGACGCCCAGGCGCTCTGGAACCTCGGGTTCTTCGCGGACATCGTCGTCGAGGCGGAGGCCGTCGGGGACGAGGTGGACCTGATCTTCCGCCTCCAGGAACGCCCGGCCATCGCCGACATCGTCTTCGAAGGTACCGGGGGCGTCGCCAAGGCGGACATCGAGGAAAAGGTCGAGCTCCGGGAGGGCAGCATCCTCTCGGTCCCCGAGGTCAAGCGCCAGGTCGGCCGGATTCGGGACCTCTACGCCGAAAAGGGCTTCTTCCTGGCCCGGGTCGATTACGAGCTGGTCGAGGAAGACAACAATCAGGTCGATGTCGTCTTCCAGATCCAGGAGGGGGACAAGGTCTCGGTCCGCCGGGTGCGCTTCGTCGGCAACGACAACGTCCCCGCCGGCGACCTCCGGGGCTTCATGCAGACCAGCGAGGAAGGCTTTTTCTCCTTCCTCAGCGAAGGGGCGTCCTTCAGCCGGGACATTTTCGAAGAGGACCTCGTCCGGCTCCAGGCGATCTACTACGACCGGGGTTACCTCGGCGTTCGGATAGGCACCCCCCGGGTCGAGCTCACCCCGGACCGCCGCCACATCGACATCACGGTGCCCATCGACGAGGGACCGCGTTTCCGCATCGGACGCCTGGCCATCGAGGAGGTCGACGCAGAGGGGAACTCCGTCGAGCCCCTCGGAGGCCGCCGACGGCTGCGGGAACAGATCGCGGCGAACCCCGGGGATTGGTTCAGTCGCACCGCCATCGCCGAGAGCCTCCAGCGGATCACCCGCTACTACCGGGACGAAGGCTACGCCGCCGTCGAAATGGTCCCCCAGACCGACCTCGACGCCGCCGCCCGGAAGGTCGACGTCGTCCTCCGCATCCGCCGGGGCCCCCTCGTCACCATCGAGCGCATCGAGATCAAGGGCAACAGCAAGACCCGGGACGAGGTGATCCGCCGGGAGGTCGTGATCAACGAAGGCGAGCTTTATTCCCAGAGCAAGATCGAACGCTCCCAGGCGCGCATTCAGGCGCTGGGCTATTTCGAGCGCGCCGACGTCTCGGAAGAAGAGGGGTCGAGCCCGGACCAGATCGTCTTGACCATCGAAGTGGCGGAACGGCCGACGGGGACCTTTCAGGTCGGGGCCGGCTTTTCATCCATCGAAAGCTTCATCTTCACCGCCCAGATCCAGCAGGACAACCTCTTCGGCCGCGGCCAGAACCTGTCCCTCAACCTGCAGATCTCCGGGATCCGACAGCTGATTCAGGTGCGCTTCGTCGAGCCCTACCTGTTCGGGACGGAGTGGACCGGCGCCGGAGAGCTTTTCCGGACCATTCGTCAGTTCGGCTTTTTTACCCGGGATTCCACCGGTGGCTCCCTCACCATCGGGCACCCGGTCTTCGACAATCGGCTCCGCTTCTTCCTGACCTACCGAGCGGACTTCGTGAACGTCAACGAAGGGGGGCAGCCCCTGTTCGGGCGTACCCAGGCGGGTCGATTCTTCGTCCAGAACCCCTTGAACAACCTGTTTCAGGATGGGCTGACCAGCTCCCTCCGGGCCAGCCTGGTCTGGGATTCCCGGGACAACCGTCTGTTCACCCGCCAGGGGATCCACGCGTCCCTGTCTACGGAAGTCGCCGATCCCATTCTGGCGTCGGACAACGTGTTCATCCGACATCAGGCCTTCTTCCGCTGGTACTACCCCCTCTTCGGGGGGTCGGTGCTGAAGATGAACACGGAATGGGGGCTCATCACCTCTCGAGGCGAAGAAGGCGTACCGCTGTTCGAGCGGTTCTTCTTGGGAGGCATTTTCAACGTGAGAGGCTTCCAGCTGAATCGCCTGGGGCCCCGGGTCAACTTGCCCGTCAACATCGATCCCACCCTCGGGCCTCGGTCGACCCCCATCGGTGGGAACATGCAGTTCTTCTACAACCTGGAGTTCGAGTTCCCCATCCTCGAGCAGGTCGGGATCAAGGGCGTCCTCTTCACCGATGGCGGCAACGCCTGGAACCTGAACCGGACCTACGCGGCCCTGCCCCAGTCGGACCCGAACGACCCGAGCGTCCCGGCCTTCGGCGCAGATTTTCTCGACCTTCGCCACTCCTGGGGCTTCGGTGTGCGATGGCTCAGTCCCCTGGGTCCGCTCCGGTTCGAGTGGGGGCTCCCCATCGACCGTCAGGCGTTCGAAGACCCCATCGTCTTCGAGTTCACCATCGGAAACTTTTTCTGACCGCGCCCCCCGTCCTCTCCGGGCGCCCTCTTGAATATCCCGCCGGTCGCCGGCGTCGGACCGACGCTTGACGGCTCCGGCGATGGCCGGTACCCCGCCGCCCTGGACCGAACAAGGACCGCTTGATCCATGCATTTATTCCGGCACGCCGTCACCCTGACCGCCGCGCTCCTGGTCGCCAGCGTGGCGCCGAAGGTCTACGCCCAGGTCAACATCGCCGTCGTCGACCTGCAGCGCGCCCTCAACGAGACCGAGGACGGCCGCCGGGCGAAGGCCCAGCTCAAGCGCATCTTCAAGCAGCGCCAGGAATCCCTGGACGCCAAGCAGCAAGAGCTGAAGCAGATGAAGGAGCGCATCGAGCGGCAGAAGAACGTGCTGTCGAAGCAGAAGCTCGCCGCCGAGCTCGAGGAGTATCAGAAGGCCTTCGTCCAGCTCCAGCAGGTCTACGTCGAGTACCAGCGGGAGCTCGCCGCCAAGGAGGCGCAGCTGACCAAGGGCATCCTCGAGCGGATGGCGACCATCCTGCGCCGGATCGGTCAAGCGGAGGGCTACACCCTCATCCTGGAACGGAACGAAGGGGGGGTGATGTGGGTGCCCAGCAACAAGGACATCACCGACGACCTGATCCAGCGCTACAACCGGGGGGAGGGACGCTGACCTAAAGGGCGCGCCCCGCGCGCCGAGACGCCTGGTGAACTTCGACATCGAACGACTGCTGCGGATCCTTCCGCACCGCGCCCCGTTCCTCCTCCTCGACCGGGTGACCGGGATCGAGCCCCGGAAGGCGGCCCGGGCGGTCAAGTGCGTGACCGTCAACGAGCCGGTGATGGCCGGCCATTTTCCCGACCGGCCGGTGTTTCCCGGAGTCCTGGTGGTCGAAGCCCTGGCCCAGTTGACCGCGGTCCTCGCCTACGCGAGCGAGTCCTGGGATCCCCATCGAAAGACCATGCACTTCGTGGGCATCCACAAGGCGAAGTTCCGGGTCCCGGTGCGCCCCGGCGACCGCCTCGACCTCGAGGTCGAGCTCCTCGAACGTCGTTCGAACATCTGGCGCACGGCGGGGACCGCCCGGGTCGACGACAGCATCGCCGCGACGGCAGAGATTCTGACCGCCCTCGGGGACGTGGACTGACCGTCCCGGGTCGGTAGCAAGCTCGACTCGACCCCCCCTGCTAAGAGAGCCGCCGTGGCATGCCACGGAATCCCGAGCACATAGCCGCGCGGTCGGTCCTCGCGGTCGCCCTGCTGTCGATGACCGCACCGGCGGGGGCGCAGGTCGACGGCCACGGGGGCCTCGACCCCTCGGAGGCCGCCGCCCTCGCCGGCAAGGACGATGGCAGCGGGGACCTCGATGCCCCGACGGGGGGCACGGGAGGAGATCGTTACCAGACCTTGGCCGAGCTCCTCGCCGACGCCCGACGAACCTACCCCGGGCTACGGGCGGACCGTCACGCCATCGAAGCCGCCGAGGCGCAGCTCGACGAGGCTCGGATCTCGCCTTTCTTTCAGTTCGAGGCCCGAGGGTTCCTGACCGTCGCCCCGGAGGCCCGGGGAACGCCGATCGTCTCACCGGACAGCCAGCTGCCCCTCACCAACCGCTGGGCCCCGATCGTCGGCGCCGACGTGGAGGGGCTGTTTCCTCTGTACACCTTCGGGAAGATCCGAGCCGCCCAACGGGCAGCGACGGCGGGGGTGGCGGCGGCGGAGCAGGCC
>DAPKRP010000392.1:0-3423 GCA_031800515.1 Polyangiaceae bacterium LLY-WYZ-14_1
TGGGTCGGGCGCACCTTCCCCGAGGCGAACGCCGAGGCCGCGGACCCTGCCCTCATCCAGGCGATCCGGACCTCTGCCCTCGGGCTTCCGGCGGCCTGGGCCCGGGGCCTTCGCGCCCAGCTCGGCCGGGACCCGCTTCCCGACGACCCGGGGGCGCCGCCGGCCGGGTCGGTGACCCCGGAGGCGCCGCCCTCGGTCGCCCTGCCCGAGGCGGCCCGCTTCTTCCAGCGGGTCGGGTTCCCCGAGGAGGCTGCCCGGGTCGTCTCGGCTCGGGCCGCGCAGGTGGCGGGGTCCGCTCCCGAGGGCCGCGGTGAAGAAGCCCTCGCGGCGGCCTTCGATCGCCTGGGGGCGCCCGCCTACGGATGGCGTCGCGCCTCCCGGAGCCTCGGGTCGCTGCCTCGCCCGCCTCCCCCGGAGGGGCGCTGGCGGATCGCCGCCGCCTATCCGCGACCGCATCGAGCGCTGGTCGAGGAGGCGGCCCGCGGCCTGCCGGCAGAGGCGGGGCCCGAGCTGCTCTGGGCGATGATGCGTCAGGAGAGCGGCTACGAGCCCGAGGCGGTCTCCTCCGCCGGAGCGCTTGGGCTGATGCAGCTGATGCCATCCACCGCCCGGCGCATCGCCCGGCGGCAGGGGCTCGTTCCGGTCGACCCGCCGCGCCTCCTCGAGCCCGAGGTCGGCCTGGGGCTCGCCGGGCGCCATCTCGCCGCCTTGTTTCGGGAGCTCGGCTGCCTGCCCCTGGTGGTGGCCGCCTACAACGCCGGGGCCGCGGCGGTCCGTCGCTGGGCGGGCGCGCACCCGGACTGGCCCCTCGACGTCTTCGTCACCCGGATCCCGTATCGAGAGACCCGGAAATACGTTGCGCGGGTCCTCGAGCATCACCTGCGCTACCGCTGGTCGACCACCGACGGCGCCGAGCCCCCGGCTCTCCCCTGGGCTCTCCGCCCCGTCGCCTCGTGTCTCGCCGAGGTCGCCTCCCAACGATGAGTCCCTTCCGCCGCCACCCCCCCGACCATCCCGGGGATCGCCCCGCCCGCATCGCGGTGATCCCGGGGGACGGCGTCGGCCAGGAGGTCATCCCCGTCGGCTGCGCCCTCCTCGAAGCCCTGGGGGAGCGCCGGGGTCGGCGGATCGAGCTCGTGCCCTTCGACCTCGGGGCAGAACGTTACCTGGCCGATGGGACCACCTTTCCCGAATCGGACCGGCGGACGATTCGCGAGACCTGCGACGCGGTGCTCCTCGGTGCCCTGGGCGACCCGAGGGTCCCGGAGCTGACCTATGCCAAGGAGATCCTCTTCGGGCTGCGCTTCGGGCTGGACCTCTACTGCAACCTCCGCCCGATCCGCTGCCTCGACGAAGGCCTCATGCCGCTTCGGGGCGTACGCGCGGCGGACTGCGATCTGGTCGTCCTTCGCGAGAACACGGAGGGCAGCTACGTCGGCCTCGGGGGCGTCTTCAAGCCGGGGACCCCGGACGAGGTGGCCATCGGAGAGGACGTCAACACCCGTAAAGGGGTGGAGCGGATCGTCCGGGCGGCCTTCGAGCTCGCCCGGTCCGAGGGGCGTCGGCGGGTTCACGTCGCCGACAAGTCGAACGCCATGCCCCAGGCCCACGGGATCTGGAAGCGGGTCTTCTTCGAGGTCGCGGCGGCCTACCCGGAGATCGAGGCGCGCCACATCTACGTCGATGCCCTGTGCTTCGAGCTGGTGCGGGACCCCCGGTCCTTCGAGGTGATCGTGACGACGAATCTCTTCGGCGACATCGTCACCGACCTCGGCGCGGCGCTCCAGGGGGGGATGGGCATGGCGGCCAGCGCGAACCTGCATCCGGGGCGGGTGTCGATGTTCGAACCGGTTCATGGCAGCGCGCCGGACCTCGCCGGCCAGGATCGAGCCAATCCCATGGCTACTGCCCTCACCGTCGGGATGCTGATGTCCTACCTAGGCTTTCCGGAGGACGAGGCGCTGGTGCAGGAGGTGGTCAAGGATGCCCTCGCGGCGGGCCACACCACCCCGGACCTCGGCGGCGACCGGGGCACCCGCGCCGTCGGAGAGGCCCTCGTCGCCGGGATCCACGCCCGGGGGGGTTGAGCCACGCCGGGACCATCCGTGCTCCGAAGGGGACGGGTGGGTGCCCGTCCCACCCGGGCCGCGGCCGGAAGCCGCATCCCGGGCCGACTTCGCCTGTCCCCGGGCCGGTCCTTCAGCTAATCTCGGAATCCCTCGGATGGTCGACGAATACGAGGAGAGCACGGTCATCGCCGACCGTTCCGACGTCGCGCGGACCCATCCGGGCGCCGAGCACGCCTATGTGATCGTCATCGCCGGCCACGGGGTCGGGGAGATGTACAAGGTCGACGGGACCCGGGTCGTCGGCCGGGGCCAGGATGCCGACATCCGGCTCATCGACGAGGCCATCTCTCGGCACCACGCGCAGATCGAGCCCAGCGACGGTGGGGTCATGGTCAAAGACCTCGGCTCGACGAACGGGACGTTCGTCAACGGCAGCCCCATCGGTCAGCGACTTCTTCGGGACGGGGACAAGATCCTGGTGGGCACCACCACCATCCTCAAGTTCACCTATCACGACGATCTCGAAGAGAGCTTTCAGCGGAGCATGTACGAATCCGCGCTTCGGGATGGGCTGACCCGGGCCTACAACCGGAAGTACTTCGACGAGCGCCTGGACGCGGAATTCGCCTACGCGCGTCGCCATGGAACGCCCCTGACCCTCATCCTCGTCGACCTCGACGACTTCAAGCGGGTCAATGACGAGCACGGTCATCTCGCCGGGGACCAGGTGCTGACCGCCGCCTCCGCCGCCCTCCACGAGGCGATCCGGGTGGAAGACGTCTTCGCACGCTACGGCGGGGACGAATTCGCCCTCCTCAGCCGGGGCATCGGGCCGGGGGACGGGTTGCGATTCGGCGAACGGCTCCGCCGGTCGATCGCAACCCATGCCTTCCGCTGGGATGAGCTGCGCGTCCCAGTGACCGCCAGCGTCGGGGTCGCCTCTCTTCCGGAGGAGGGCATCCGGACGGCCCGGGATCTGGTCCACGCCGCGGACCAGGCCCTGTTCGAGGCCAAGCGCCTCGGCCGTGATCAGGTGGCGATGTATCGCCCGCCCCTCGCTCCGCCCCCCGGGGGACCCGGGGACGTGGCCGGCGTGTCGGGGGAATCGTGAATCGCGAATCGTCTCGGGATGGTAGCCGGTCCGACGACCTTGACACCGGGGCCGCCCCGGCGAAGCCTCATCCGGATGGTTCGGGGTCGTCCAAGCCGGAACCTTCGTCGGCATCCCGGCGCTCGTCCCGGGACCCGACGTCATCCCACCTACGCCTCGGCGAACGGTCGACGATGCCCACGGCCAGCCCGGACACCCACCTCGAGACCGGGCGCATGGACGTGATCGCCGCCGGGCTCACCG
>DAPKRP010000393.1:0-1994 GCA_031800515.1 Polyangiaceae bacterium LLY-WYZ-14_1
CGGGCCCCGACGTCGTCGAAGCGCACCGCCCGGCGTTCCACCCCGGGAAGGACCGCTGCGGTCAAGGAGAGGGCCGCCCCCTCCTCCACCTCCCGGTGGTCCCCCCCGATCACGCCCCCGGCAGAAGCGCCGAAGACGAACGCCGAGGGGAACGCCGCCTGGACGAGCTCCGGCAGGCGGGGGTAGCTCGGGGCGTGCTGGGGTGAGGCGAAGACGAACACGACGTCCGGCTCGCTTCCCTGGAGCTGCGTCGTCACCCGCGTCGCCGCCTGGACCAGAGCGTCGTCGGTAGACGGTTCCTGCGAGATCCCCGACGCCCACTTCATGAGGGTCCAGTACGACGGCGGGCGACGCGTCGTCAATCGGTGCCCGCCCGGTCGCTTTCCCTGCTCAGCCTTCGCCGATACGGCGAAGCAGAAGGACCGGCTCCCCCGCCTTCCGGCTGGCGGAAAGGTCGACGTCGAGCTCGAGGAACCAGTCGTCGTCGCCTTCGGGGTCCCGCAGGGTCTGGGTCAGGCGCCAGGCCTCCGCGTCCCCTGCGTCCCGGTCGACCCGAAGGAAACGCGGGCTCCGGGCATCCGCGTCCGTGAGCAACGCGTCGTGCCGTTCCCAGAAGGGCGCGAAGGCTTCCTCCACCGTGTTCGGATACCAGTCCGGGGATCCCGCTGGGCTGCCTACCGCCTCGGCGACCCGGTCGTACTGGCCCCGGGACAGGTGGTGCACCAGGCGCCAGACCGCGTTCCGGAGCAGCACCAGGAAGGTCTTCCGGTCGGCGGTCACGTCGAAGGCTCGGTCGCTCCCCGGCGGCGGCGCGTCCCCACCGGCGCGGACCGCCGCCTTGACGGCCTCCGGGTCGACGAGCCGCTCCCACTCGTCGATGAGGCTCGAGTCGACCCCCCGGACGGTGGCGCCGAGCCAGTCTTCGAGGTCGTCGACGGTGCGGGTCTTCGCCGTGTCCGGCACGGTCTCCCGAACCCCCTTGTAGGCGTCGGAGAGATACCGGAGCAGCACGCCCTCGGAGCGTGCCAGGCCATACTCCCGGACGTACTCCCGAAAGCTCATCGCCTGCTCCACCATGTCCCGGGCGATGCTCTTCGGGGCGAGGTCGCTCGCCCGCACCCAAGGGTTCTTCCGGGCGAACTCGTCGAAGGCGGCGTAGAGAAACTCGGCGTTCGGCTGGGGCGGCCCGATCTCGTCGAGCTTCGCCATGCGCTCGTCGTATTCGAGGCCGTCCGCCTTCATCTGGGCCAGGGCCTCGGTCTTGAGCTTGTCGACCTGCTTCATCAGGACGACCCCGGGGTCTTCCAAGGTCGCCTCCACCAAGGTCAACAGGTCGAGGGCGTAGCGCTGGTCCGAGAGCGCCGGGGGCAGCTCGCCGGTGTCGCCCGACACGGCGGCGGCGTCTCCCCGGCCGTCGGAGTCGGACGGGTCGTCTTCCCCCGCACCATCGCCGGCCCCGTGACCCGGGTCATCGCGGTCGGTTCCCCCCGTCTGGAGCTTCTCCGCCGCCTCGACGACGAAGAGGGAGAGGACCTGGTTCAGGGAGAAGTCCTCCTGGAGCTCCGCGTTGACGCGGATCCGGGCCCCGGACCCCCCGGCGACGATCTCGACCACCTCCGCCTCGAGGAGCGATCGGAGCATCGCGATCGCCTGGCGACCGTGCTGGAACTTCCGGGCCCGGGGCTCGTGGCACTTGCGGATCAGCGCCTTCATCTCCCGACACCCGTCGGGCCGGGACAGGACGGCCAGGAGCATCCCGTGGGAGACCGTGAAGCGGGATTCGAGCTTCTCCGGTTCGGAGTGGATCAGCCGCTCGAAGGTCGCCTCGTCCCAGTTGGCGAAGCCCCGGTCCGGCGGCTTCTTGAAAACGGTCTTCCTGAGCTTCTTCGGGTCGCCCCCCGCCTTCGCGCGGAGCCGTTCGTTTTCGATCACGTGCTCCGGGGCCTGACAGACGACGAAGCCTCGATCGTCGTAGCCCCGGCGCCCCGCCCGCC
>DAPKRP010000394.1:0-2492 GCA_031800515.1 Polyangiaceae bacterium LLY-WYZ-14_1
ACCGCAGCGAGCTCAACCGCGAGGTGCCCCCGGCCCGCCCGGGGGAGTTCCCGCCCATCGACCTCTCGCCGGGGCTCCGGGTGTCCCCCCCGGTCGTCCTCGCGCCCATGGCGGGGGTCACCAACTACCCCTTCCGGGACCTCTGCCGGCGCTTCGGAGCGGGGCTCTACGTCTCCGAGATGATCACCGCGCGCCCCCTGGTCGAGGGGCGGGCGAAGACCCTTCGGCTCGCCGACTTCGGCGCCGACGAGACCCCCCGCAGCCTCCAGCTCTACGAGGTCGACCCCTTCTACGTCGGCGAGGCGGTGGCGCGCCTGGTGGGGGAGGGACGGGTCGACCACATCGACATGAACTTCGGTTGCCCGGTGCCGAAGGTCACCCGACGGGGCGGGGGCGCCGCCATCCCCGCCCGACCCCGGCTGCTCCGGGAGATCGTTCGAGCCGCCGTCCGCCGAGCCGGCCCCGTACCGGTCACCATCAAGTTCCGGATGGGCATCGACGACGACCTCCTCACCTTCCTCGACGCCGGCCGCATCGGCGAAGGAGAAGGGTGCGCGGCCGTCGCGCTCCATGCCCGGACCGCCGCTCAGCTCTACGACGGGACCGCCCGCTGGGAGGCCATCGCCCAGCTGAAGGACGCCGTCCGCACCATCCCCGTCCTGGGCAACGGCGACATCTGGGAGGCGGAGGACGCCCTGCGGATGATGCGGGAGACGGGCTGCGACGGGGTCGTGGTCGGCCGCGGCTGTCTCGGTCGACCCTGGCTCTTCCGGGATCTCGCCGACGTCTTCGGCGGCCGGCGGCCGGCGGATCCCCCCACCCTGGGGGAGGTGGCGGATGTGATGCGG
The DNA here is from genome assembly GCA_031800515.1 of Polyangiaceae bacterium LLY-WYZ-14_1. Classification (GTDB taxonomy): domain Bacteria; phylum Myxococcota_A; class Polyangia; order Polyangiales; family DAPKRP01; genus DAPKRP01. Next base: position 849 of record DAPKRP010000394.1, read on the forward strand.
GTCCATGCCCAGGGCCTCGCCGATTGGTTCGGCCCCGTGCCGGGTCTCCGGTCCTTCCGGAAGCACGCCACCTGGTACACGAAGGGATTCCGCGGGAGCGCGGCTCTCCGCGCCGCGCTGGTGCGGGTGGAGACCCTGGAGCAACTCGACGGGCTGCTCGCCCGGGTGGACCGGGACGAGCCCTTTCCCCCCTCGGCGATGCGGGTCCCCCGGGGGAAGACCTCGGGCCGGCAGAAGGTCGCCCTCCCCGCCGGATTCCTCGAAGGTCGCCTCGACGATGCCCGGCCGCCCGCAGCCGGCGCCGAGCTCGCCGTCTCCGGCGGTTGACGCGCCGGTATCGACCCCGTGAGATCCGCCCCATGAAGACCATCGGAGACGCCCTCTCCGCCATGCTCCCCGCGTTCACGCCGGTCGGCGTGGAACGGGTCCAGCTTCACCAGGCCCAGGGTCGGTTCTTGGCCGAGCCCGAGCCCGCCCGCTTCGACCTGCCGCCCTTCGACAACAGCGCGATGGATGGCTACGCGGTCCGGGCCGCCGACCTCGCCGCGGCGGGGCCGGAGACCCCCGTCTCCCTGCCCGTCCGGGGGGAGAGCCGAGCCGGCGGTCCGACTCCCGGCCCGCTCCCGGCGGGGGCCGCCATGCGGATCTTCACCGGTGCCCCGATGCCCCCGGGGGCCGACGCCATCGTCCCTCAGGAGCAGACCCGCCCAGGAGCGTCGAGGGACGGCGGTGACCCGATGGTCGCCGTCCACGCGGAGCCCCCCCCGGTGGGGGCTCACCTTCGGGCGCAGGGGAGCGATCTTCGAACCGGGGAGCCCATGGTGCCGGAGGGCGTGGCCCTCGGCCCGGGGGAGATCGGCCTCATCGCGAGCCAGGGCATCGCCGCGGTCAGCGTTCACCGGCGCCCCCTCGTCGCCATCGTCTCCACCGGGGACGAGCTCCGGGACGTGACGGATCCGCCTCGACCCGGGAGCATCGTGAACTCGAACGCCTACGCCCTGGCCGCCCAGGTCCGAGACGCCGGGGGCGAGCCCTGGATCCTGCCCAACGTGCCGGACGAGATGGAGGCGACCCTGGCCACCCTCCGGGAGGCCCTCCGGGCCGACGTGGTCCTCACCTGCGGGGGCGTCTCCGTCGGTGACTACGATCTGACCAAGGACGCCTTCGCCCAGGTGGGCATCGACGCCGACTTCTGGAAGGTCCGGATCAAGCCCGGAAAGCCCCTCACCTTCGGACGGGCCGGGGACGGGACGCCCGTCGTCGGGCTTCCCGGGAACCCGGTCAGCGCGATGGTGACCTTCGACGTCTTCGTCCGCCCAGGGCTCCGCCGGATGCTCGGCGACCCGAAGCCCTTCCCGGCGCCCCTCCGGGTGGTTCTCGCCGTCGACCATCGACATGGCACCGGGCGCACCGAGCTCGCCCGGGCCTTCCTCGAGCCGCCCGCCGCCCCCGGGGAGCTCCCCCGGGCGCGGCCTCACCGGCTCCAGGGCTCCGGGTCCCTGCCGTCCGTGGTGGGCGTCGACGCCTACCTGATCCTCGATGGGGAACAGCGCGACTTCCCGGCGGGCAGCGAGCTCGACGCCCTGCCCATCCGGGGCCCCCGGGGGAGCGCCAGCGCGGTCTTCGACTGAGGACCGCGGCCCG